>NZ_JBEZIQ010000045.1:0-86587 GCF_040651155.1 Kitasatospora sp. NPDC048545 | reverse complement strand
GGATCGGCTTCGGACTGGTCTGGCTCGCCTACCTGCTGCGCGAGTGGCCCAACCGCCGGGTGCTGTACGGAGACCGCTCCCCCTGGTCCCGAGCGCACGGGAAGCCGCCGCACCGCACCGGCCCGCTGGACCGGTCGTGGCTGCCCGGACTCCCCGGGCTCGGCCGCCGGTTGCGCCTCCGCGGCCCCGGACCCGGCCGCGCCGGGCGCACCCGGGGCGACCGGCATCGCCAGTCCGGTCCCGCCCGCGACGGCGGCGGCCGGGGCGACCGGTACCGCCATCGCCCGAAGGATGCCGACCGGCGCGGACGGCAGGACCGCGTGGCCGAGCGGACCGCTCAGCGAGGGGTCCTGCCAGGAGGCGAGACGGGACCGGAACCTCAGGCCGTCGCTGACCCCGTGCGCCGGGGTCGCCAGGGTCGGGGCCAGTGGCCGCACCGCGCGCCACCCCCCGTCCCCCGTCGGCGGACGACGCCGAGCCACGCCGTCGGCACCTCCGACAGCGCCGACGGCCCCGGCGGCGCCGGAGTCACCGCTCGCGCCGCCGGCCGTCGTCACCGACGGCAGCGCCGTCGGTGAATCGGCCGACGACCCGGCCGTCGACTCGTCCGCCCTCCGGCGGCCGATCCAGTCCCGAAGCCCCACCCGGCTCACCCTCCTTCACTGACACGGGTGTTGAGACGGGCGATCTCGCGCACCCACTGCCCGCGTTCACGGTGGGTCAGGTCGAGGATGTCCTCCCGCTGCCAGTGGAAGTGGTAGGCGATGTACGCGATCTCCTCGTACAGCCGAGCAGGCGCGTACGTCACGATTCCCCCAGGCGCCCACCGGCGAGGTCGACCTCGAAGGCGCCGTCGCAGTGCGGGCAGGTCACCGCGGCGCGCGTGTGGCCTTCGCTGTTGATCCGCTGGTAGAGGTCCTGGAGGAACGCGACGTCGGTGGCGTACATCCGCTCGACGATCCCGGCGTGCACGTCGGTGAGGTCGCCCAGCCTGGTGATGACGTGACTGAGCAGCACCACGCTCAGGTAGGCCGGGTTCTCCTTGACCCGCAGGTCGATCTGCGGCATCAGCTCGTCGCGGGCGGTGGCCAGGCGCATGGTGCCGTGCCGGTGGACGGTGCCCTCGTCGTCGACGTAGCCGAGCGGCAGCTCGAAGTCGAACTCGGTGTGCGGTGCCTGCCCCCGGGAGCCCGGCGCTCCGGCCGGTCCCGCCGGACCCGCGGGCTGCTGCTGCGGCGGCGCGGTGTTCTGCGGGGCCGGGGCCCGTTCCAGGAGTTCGTCAAGGCCGATCCGTCGCCTCACTCTACGCTGATCTCCTCGAACACGATGGTCA
The DNA here is from genome assembly GCF_040651155.1 of Kitasatospora sp. NPDC048545. Taxonomy (NCBI): domain Bacteria; kingdom Bacillati; phylum Actinomycetota; class Actinomycetes; order Kitasatosporales; family Streptomycetaceae; genus Kitasatospora; species Kitasatospora sp. NPDC048545. Next base: position 85,254 of record NZ_JBEZIQ010000045.1, on the reverse strand, counting down.
CGGTCTCCGTCGCGGCGCTGGACTCGCCGGCGGTGAGCGTGGGGCCCTCCCAGCGGCTGGCCCAGGCATTGGTCAGCTGGATCCGCCGCAGGGTGGCACCGGTGGTGTCCTTGACCTCGATGGTGAGGTTCTGCCGCGCGGTGTTGATCGCCCCGTTGTTGAGGGTCTCCTTGATCCAGGTGGTGAACGCGCCGCTCTTGTCGAGGCCGCGGGTGATCGTCACCTCGCCGGGCAGCCGGGCGCCCGGCTGCTTGCGGACGATCAGCTTGCCCTCCTGGGTCACCTGCTTGTACTCGACGACCTCCTGGTCGACCGTCAGATTGCTGATCTCCTTGACGGACTCGACGTTGTAGCCGCCGAGTTGGACGCCGAAGATGTGTGTGGAGAGCGGATCGCCTTCAGCCATGACTAGTTGTCACCTTCCGATGGGGTGCCGACCGGGTACCGGGTAATACGGGTGCCGGTCACTCGTTGACGAGGCTCGTGCTGTCTGAGAACTGGGACAGCCGGAACACCACGAACTCCGCCGGCTTCACCGGAGAGACCCCGATCTCGCAGATCACCTGGCCGAGGTCGATGGACTCCGGCGGGTTGTTCTCGCGGTCGCACTTGACGTAGAAGGCCTCGGCCGCGGTCTGGCCGAACAGCGCGCCGCGCCGCCACTCCTCGGTGAGGAACGCGGTGATGTTCCGGCGGATGCTGGACCACAGCCGGTCGTCGTTGGGTTCAAAGACGACCCACTGGGTCCCCAGGAGGATGGACTCCTCCAGGTAGTTGAAGAGCCGGCGCACGTTCAGGTAGCGCCAGGCCGGGTCGGAGGAGAGGGTGCGCGCGCCCCAGATCCGGATGCCGCGTCCGGGGAAGGCCCGCACGCAGTTGACGCCGATCGGGTTCAGCAGGTCCTGTTCGCCCTTGCTGAGGCGTATCTCCAGGTCGACCGCACCGCGGATGACCTCGTTGGCGGGCGCCTTGTGCACGCCGCGCTCGGCGTCGCTGCGCGCCCACACCCCGGCGGCGTGCCCGCTCGGCGGGACCATCACGTTGCGGCCGGTCGCCGGGTCGAAGACCTTGATCCACGGGTAGTACAGGGCGGCGTAGCGGGAGTCGAAGCCCGCCTCGTCGTTGCGCCAGGTCCGCATCTGCTGGGCGTTGAGGCCGGGCGGCGGGTCCAGGACGGCGATCCGGTCGCCCATCTGCTCGCAGTGCGACATCACGGCGAGCTGGACGGTCCGCAGTCCCTCGCCGTCGATGTCGCCGCGCTGGTAGGCGCTCATCAGGTCGGGCACCGCGACCATGGTGATCTCGTCGATCGCTTCCAGGCCGGAGAAGCCGGTCCGGGCGGCGGCGTCGCCGACGTACTCGGCGGGGTCGAGCCGGCCGGCCGGGGCCGCGACGGGCCCGGTCGCCGGCGCCGGGGCGGCGGCGAGGGCGTGGGTCGTGCGCTCGGGGCGGCTCGGCGCGGTGCCGGGCTGCTCGACGACGGCGACCAGCTTCGACTCGCGCAGCTGGGTGACGACGTAGCCCTTGGTGCTCTTGCGGGTCGAGACGTCGTACGTCTCCACGACCTCGGCGCCGCGGCGGACCAGCAGGCGGAAGCGGTCCTCGGGGACGTTGTCACCCTCGACGTCGGCGATTTCGAGGGTGACCCCGCCGCCCGCGCCGGGCAGCGCCGTGAAGAGGAAGCCGGCGATCGCGACGGGCACGGGCGCGCCGACGGCAGCGGCCGGGGCGGCGCCGGGCGTCCGCCGGGCCGGGTCGCCGACCCGCACGACGTAGGCGGAGCCGCCGCCGTTGGCGAAGTACCCGTACACCGAGTGGGCCAGGTAGGTGCCCTCGGTGAATCCGCCGAACCGCTGGACGTACTGGTCCCAGTTGGTCACCAGCGTGGGCTCGTGGAAAGGACCGGTCTCGGCGAAGCCGACGAAAGCGGCGACGGCGGTGCCGACCCCCTCGATCGGCCGGGCACCGGACTGGACCTCCTCCACGTACACGCCCGGGGTGAGGTAGGACGGCATTCGCGCTCCTTCGGGTGGCCGGTCATTCGTCCACGAGTCTGCTGCCCGACCCCCGCCCGGGGACATGTCCGCAGGTCCCGGACCGGGGGCAAGAACGACTGCCCCGGCGGGCACCCGACGGGTGCGCGCGGACCCGTCCGACCTGCGGCGGGCCCACCGCCCCGCCGATCCGACCGAGCTGCCTGACCCGCCGACCCGGCCCCCACGACCCGCCGAGACCCCGCCTAGACCCCGCCACTGTCCGGGCGGTGGCGGGTCAGAGCCGCCCGGCGTCCCCGAGGACGCCCAGCCAGGGCCCGAACTCGCTCTCCAGCACCAGCCGGCCGAGTTTGCGGTACTCGCCGACCACCGCGGCGACCAACTGCGCCATGCCCAGCGGGGCACCCGCCCCGGCTGCCAGGTAGGCCGCGGAGACCGCACAGGCCCGGATGGAGCCGCCGGTGAGTTCGAAGTGCCGGGCGCAGAAGTCCAGGTCGAGGTCGTCACCACGGGGCAGCCGCGGCCCCAGGCAGCGGTCCCACAGCACCCGTCGCTGTGCCTCGTCCGGCCGCGGGAACTCCGCGATGACGTCCAGTCGCCGGGTGAACGCCTCGTCCAGGTTGGCGCGCAGGTTGGACGTCAGCACCGCGATCCCGTCGAACGACTCCATGCGCTGGAGCAGGTAGGCCGTCTCGACGTTGGCGTGGCGGTCGTGCGCGTCCTTGACCTGCGAGCGCTTCCCGAACAGCGCGTCCGCCTCGTCGAACAGCAGGACGCCGTTCACCTGCGCGGCCTCGGTGAAGATCCGTTCCAGGTTCTTCTCGGTCTCGCCGACGTACTTGTCCACCACGGTGGACAGGTCCACGACGTACAGCTCCATGCCGAGCTCCGCCGCGACCACCTCGGCCGACATCGTCTTGCCGGTGCCCGACTCCCCCGCGAACAGGGCGATCACGCCGTTGCCCCGGCCGCCGCCGGGCCGCATCCGCCAGTTCCCGAGCACCTGGTCGCGGTGGCGGGCCCGCAGCACGAGTTCGCGCAGCCGGCCCGCGGTGGGACCGGGCAGCACCAGGTCGGCCCAGCCGACGCCGGGTTCGATCCGGCGGGCGAGGCGGGCCAGGCCGGCCGCGTTCTGCGCCCGCACCGCGGACCGGACGTCCTCGGCGCGCACCGGGCGCCGCTCGGCGGCGGCCGTCCTGACCGCCACCGCGGCGGCCCGCTCCAGCTGCTCCTGGTCCACCCGGTAGGCGGCCACCGCCTCGGTGAGCTCCTCGCTCAGCGGCTCCGGTTCCCGCCCGTCCGGCCGGGCGCCCAGCGCCCGGGCCCAACGGGCGGCCCGGCCGTGCGCGTCCGGCGGCGGGACGGTGAGCACCACGGGGCTCTCCCGCGCCCAGGCCGGGTCCCACACCTGCGACCCGTACACGACCAGCGGCACACCGGTGAGTTCCGCGCACAGCTCGCGCAACAGGGCGGCCCGTTCGGGCCGTTCGGGTTCGAGCCGGTCCAGCGGGCCGAACACCACGCCGCCCCCGCCCAGCCGAGCCTCGCGGGCCAGCACCCGCACGGTGCCCGGCGACGGGCGGGCGGCCAGCGCGCCGGCGTCGACGACCAGGGGTGCCCGTCCGTCGGCCGCGAGGGCGGCCACCGCCGGCGGCACGGCGTGCCCGCCCCGGTCCAGCAGGTGCACCAGCCCGCCGGTCGCGGCGGCCGCAAGCACCCGCTCGACGAACTCCGCGGCCGCACCGGTGCCGACCGCACCGGCCGCGTCCGCACCGGCGGCCGCGCGGCGGGCCAGCCCGGCGAGCGCGCCGTCCAGCTCGTCGTCGCCGAGCAGGTGGGCCGTCACCCGCTCCGGCACCCGCAGGGTGCGGGAGAGCAGCGGACGCTCCGGCTCGGTGACCTCCAGGAGGCCGCCGGCGACCAGGGGGGCCCGTACCGAGAAGCGGGAGCGGCCGGCGCCGGCCGCTCCCGGCAGGCCGCACAGTTCGAGGGCCAGTCCGACGGTCGCCCGGCGTCGGGTCAGGTCGTCGTTGAGGTAGCCGTAGAGCTGTTCGAAGCGGGTGTCGAGGTCGGGGGCCAGGGCCACCAGCAGGAGTTCGAGGTCCAGCGGGAGCAGCCCGAAGGCCCCGCCGAGCCGCGCGAGCCGGGAGCCGGGGGGCGGCGGCGCGGGCCCGTCGCCGAGGGCGGCCCCGCCGGCGCCCGACGCGGCGGAGGCCGCGAGGATCCGCTCCACCGCGTCCGGGCCGAGGTACTGGCCGCGGTAAGGGTCGTCGGGGTCCGGGTCGTCGGCCCGGCGTTCGCGCACCGCGGTCCTGACCCGCTGCTCGACCCGTTGCAGCCGTTCCCAGAGGTGGTCGGGGCCGGGGCCCGCCACGACGGGCGCGGCCGCCGTGGCGGCCGCCGTGACCGGTGCGGCCGGTCCGAGGTCGATGCTCATCGTGTCCTCCCCCGTGCCCGGCGGCCCGGCGGCAGCTCGCGGTCCCGGTGAGCGGCGAAGCCGTCCGGTCCCGGGTCGGTGGCGCCGTGGTAGCGCAGTCGTCGGCCCGGGCCGTCGGCGGGCGCCGCACCGTCCCCGGCGGCGGCGCCGGCGTCCCGGCCGGTGTCCTGGACGTGCACCACCAGGCCCTCGGTGACCGGCGGCCCGACGGGGCTGCGCCCGCCGGGCAGCGGGGCGAGCGCCCGGAGGTCGATCGAGGGCCGCAGCTCCCCGCCGAGCGCGGACCACACGTCGGAGACCGACGGCAGTCCGGTGTCGCGCCCCGCGATGTCGAGCCCGACGGTGAGTCCGAGCTGCGCGAGCGTCCCGGTGAGCGTCCGGGCGGGCAGCGCGTCCACGGCCGTCAGGCACTGCAGCACCTCGGCCAGCAGGCGGTGTTCGTCCTGTGCCCGGTTGGTCCAGACGGTGACCAGGTAGGCCAGCTCGAACCAGCGGGGCGCGGCGCGGTGGGCGACCACCACGCCGTCCGCGTCGTACTCGGCGACCTCGCCCGCCTGCCGGCGGTCCGTCTCCTCACGGATCCCGTAGAGGAAGACGCTGACCGTCGGCGCGGTGCGCCGGGCGGTGAAGTCCCGGGTGGGCGCGTCGAAGACCACCTCGACGCCGCGTTCCGGCAGTCCGGCCTCGGCGAGCAGGAGCCGCAGCGCCTCGTCGACCTCGTGGATCATCGCCGCTCCACCTCCCCCGGCGGGCCGATGCTGCCCTCGACCACGAGGAACGGGGTGGTCACCGGGGAGAACCCGGGGCCGTCGGCGGTGATGGTCCGCGGGCCGGTCTCGTCCTTGGGCAGGATGAGCAACTGGCCGGCGAAGGTCCCGTCGGCCCGGGGGTAGGTGGGGGCGGCCGCGGCGGTGATGCCGGGCTGCCAGGTGAACCTCACCGGGACGCCGGGCGGGAAGTCCACGCCGCGCACGGAGGTCACGAAGCCGGGCTTGCCGATCGGCGGCACCGCGACGATGCGGGGCTGCAGGATGCGCAGCGGGGTGCTCGCCCGGTGCGGTCCCGGGTCGGCGTCGGTGCCGGTGGTGGTCAGTTCCGCGGTGACGGTGGTCTGCAGGGGCGCGTCGGGTGACAGCACCACCCGGACCACCTGGCTGCCGCCCGGGGAGAGGTCGGCCAGCTGGCAGGTCCCGGCCCGGCAGCCCGGGGGCAGCGCCTCGGTGGGCACCCCGGCGGGCAGGCCGAGGGACAGCCGCAGCCCGGTCGCGAGGGCCTGGCCGGTGTTGCGCACCGTGTAGCTGACGGTCACGTGGCCGCCGACGTAGCCGGGGTTCGGCTGGGCGTCGACCGACACTCCGGGGCCGGCCTGCGGCGGCGGGGCCGGCGCGGGTGCAGGTGCGGGTGCGGGTGCGGGGGGCGGGGGTACGGGGGTCGGCGTGGTGGTGGGGGTCGGAGCCGGGGTCGGTGTCGGGCTCGGGCTCGGCGACGCGGACGGTGACGGTGTGGGCGTCGGCGAGGGGGTCGGCGGGTCCATCACCGGCAGGAGGGTCCGGGCGGAGTCGTCGCCGGGGTTGGGGTCGACGACCGTCCCGGTGACGCTCCAGCCGAACTCCCGGGTGCCGGTGCTCGTGCCGATCAGCCGGGCGGTGACCTTGACCACCGCGCCGGGTGCCAGGGTGCCGAGGTCGCACCGCAACGCCGCGGCATCGCACTGCCCGACCTTGGTGGTCAGTGCGCCGAGCCGGGCGCCGGTGGGCACCGAGGCGGTGAGGACGGTGGCGGGCGAGGGCGCGGGGCCCCTGTTGGTGACGGTGATCGTCACGTCGGTGCCGCCGCCGACCGGGACCGCGGGGGTCCGCTCGGGTGCGCTCAGCGCCAGGTCGACGGACTGCTGGACGGCGGGCTCCTTCTGACGGCCCGGCAGCCGCCGGGCGAGCGGGGTGAGCGTGCCGGACGCGAAGTCGTAGACGGCCAGTCCCTCCGGCGAGTTGGGCGGCAGGGCCCGGCGGGAGGTGAGCACCAGCTGCGCGCCGTTCGCCGTCCAGGCGACGTCGCGGGGCTGGAAGGGGCCGGACTCGGAGGTGTCGGGCAGCGGCCGGGTGCAGGCGTCCTTCTGCCCGCGGAGCCCGGTGGGCAGCAGGACGGTGCAGTCGCCGCCGGTGGGCGCCATGGTCAGCACCCCGTTGCGCTGGTTGTTGCCGCCGTCACCGCCCTTGCGGTTGAAGGCGATGCGCCGGCCGTCGGGCGAGAAGGCGGGGCTGTCGTCGATGACGTCGCAGGCGCCCGGGCAGGCCGTCCGGCTGAGGTCGGTCTGCTTGCCGAGGTCGTCGGCGGGCACGGTCCACAGGTGCAGGTTGCCGGCGTTGCCGTTGATCACCGCGCTCCGGGAGAAGACGATCAGCTTCCCGTCGGGGGACCAGAAGGGCTGGCCGTCCGATGCGCCCGGCTGGCCGGCCGGCGGCTGGACGGTGCCGACGATCGCCCCGGTGGAGACCTGGGCGATCAGGACCCGGCCCGGGCGGGCCGGTTGCCCGCCGCCGCCCGGGGAGCTGCGGCTGAACACGATCAGCCGGCCGTCCGGCGAGACGGAGGGGTCGGTGTCCCGGTCGAGCGGGCCGCGGCCGGCCAGGTTCATCGGGTGCGGGTTCGCGCCGTCGGCGTCGGTCAGCCAGATCCGCTGGATCCGCCCGGCCGGCGAGTCCTCGTAGCGGGTGACCACGATCTGCCGGCCGTCGGGCGTGTAGCCCTGCCGCTCGAACCAGGGGTCGTAGCCGGGGCGGGGGTGGAAGAGCGGGTCGGCCGCCGGGTCGGGGTCGGTGGTGGTGGCGGCGGCCGGGTCCTCCGTGAGCACGCTGACGCCAAGGTCGCGCGGGTCGGAGCCGTCGGGGCGGACGTCCTGCAGGTCGGCGATGTCGGAGGCGGTGGCGCTGGTCTGCTCGACCACCGGCCCGCCCTTGTCCTGGCTGCCCAGCCAGGCCGGGGTCGCGATCAACCGGTCGGTGCTGTAGAGCACCTTGGGGTCGTCGCAGGAGCAGGTCGGCGCGCGGTACAGGTTGACGACCGGTGGTGTGGGCGGTTCGGGCCGCTGCGGCGGGGTGGCGGGGGTGAGCAGGTCGGAGCTGAGGAAGAGGACTCCGCTGCCGTCGGCCAGCCAGGAGGCGGAGCCGGTCCGCCAGGTGGAGCCGGTGCGGAGGAAGAAGGCCTTGTCGCCGCCGGTGGGCGAGGTGAGCATCAGGGTCCGGCCCTGGTCGGCACCCTTGTCCCAGGTGTAGACGATCTGGTTGCGGTGCGCGTCGTCGTCGACCGGGTTCCAGGTCGGGTCGACGGCGTCGCCGGTGGTCACGTCGGTGACCTTGGTCGGCGCGCCGCCGGTGAACGGCCGCAGGTAGATCTGGGTGTGCGCCGGGTCGCCGGTGCAGGCGTAGGCGACCCACCGGCCGTCGGGCGAGACGGTCGGGTGGGTCTCGTCGGCCGAGCCGTCGGTCAGCCGGCGCAGCCCGCCGCCGTCCCGGTTCACCACCCACAGGACGTGCTGGGGCTTCCCGCCGGTCCCGGGCTCCACCGACTCGAAGACGACGGCCTTGCCGTCCGGGGCCAGCGCGGGGTGGGCGGTGTCCATGCCGGTGGTGAGCTTGTGCACCGCACCGGCCGCGTCGCGCAGGTAGACCTGGGGCAGCGGGCCGTCCCGCAGGCTGGTGAAGACCAGTTCGTCGCCGCGGGCGGAGGGGTCCTGGTCGAAGTGGACCGGGCCGGGCCCGAACAGCGGGGTGCTGGCCGCCGCACCGGTCACCCGGCCGAGGCCTCGGTGGTTGGTGCCGGCGAAGACGATCCGTCCGGCGGTCGGCTCGGCGGCGGCGGCCGGGGCCACGGGGGCGCCCTGCCCACCGGGGGCGGCGGTGCCCAGGGTCACCACGGCCGCCGCCAGCGCGAGCAGGACCGCGACGGCGGCTCGGGCCGGCCGCCGGACGGAGCGGGGAGTGGCGGTGGCGCCGATCACGCTCGACCTCACAGGTTGGCAGGGGCGTTTTCCCGCAGTCTCCCCGGCCCGGAAGCCCGGGAACAGAGCCCGGACGCCCGAGCCGGGGGTAACAACGGGTGTCCCCGGAGGGCAGGCGGCCACGACCGCGCGCCCCTCAGATCAGGCCGCGCCGCATGGCGTACCCCACCGCGTGCGCCCGGTTGCGCAGTCCGAGACGCGTGATGATCTCGTGCAGCACGTTCTTGACGGTGCGCTCGGAGTAGGAGGTCTTGGCGGCTATCTCACTGGTGTCGAAGCCGTCGGCGACCAGCCGGAGCATCTCGGCCTCCCGGGCCGTCAGGGTCGACAGGGTCAGGCCCCGCCCGTCGAGCATGGTGCGCTGGAGCATCCCGATCCGGTCGAGCAGCTCGCCGAGCAGGTCCCCGGGCATCACGCCCTCGCCGTTGGCCAGGGCCGTGATGAGGTGCACCAGCCGGTCCTGGTCCGCCTCCGAGCGGCGCAGCACGGCGGCGACCCCGCACTCGACGATCGTCTGCAGGCCGCCGGCCTCGAAGTGGCCCACCACCAGGCCTATGGCGCCCGAGGTGGCGAGCCGCAGCCGGCGCAGGTGCTCGGCCACCGCCTCGGTCATGGCGTCGACGACCAGCAGGGAGACCTCCGCCCGCGCCGCCTCGCTCTCGTTGAGCAGCTCCACCTCGGGCCGCTGGCGCAACTGCTGGACCACGCCGGTCTGCAGGATCAGGTCCTCGGCGTAGACCGCCACGCGCACCTGGGCCGGCTTCCCCCGCACTTGGGCGGAGGTGACCGGCCCGGACGGCCTGGTGGTGCCGGCCGTCCTGGTGGCGCCGGCGGACGTCCTGGTGCCGGTGGAGGGACGGGCGGTGCCGGACGTGCGGGAGCTGCCGGGCTGCGGGGGCACCAGCGCCCGCAGGGTGGTGACGGCTTCCTCACGGCAGGCGCGGGACGTATCGGTCGATGTCATCGAACTACTCCATTTCCTCAGTGGACCCGTGGTGGTGACGGCCGGTCGCCGCGGCGGGAAGGCGCCGGTCGTCGGCCCGGGGTGGTGCGGGCGCCCGGCTCGCGGGGTGCGCCGTGACGGCGCCGGGCAGGGTCGGTCGGTCCCCGCGGGCAAGGGGTGTGCCCACAGCTTGCCCGCACGGCCCTCTCATCCGACGCGCCGACAGGCCTACCGTCACGCTATGACCACATCCGCCGAACTCGGCCTGCCCGCCATCACGGTGGCGCCCGGTGGCGTGGCCACCACGACCCTGACGGTACGTAACGATCTTGACATCGTTGAGGCGTACTCGTTGGAGGTGGTCGGCGACTGCGCCGCGTGGACGACGGTCGAGCCCGCCCGGATCTCCCTCTTTCCCGGGACGTCCGAGACGGTGACGGTGCGTCTGGCCCCGCCGCGATCCCCCGCCGCACGGGCCGGTGAGTTCCCCCTCGGCATCCGGGTGCTGCCGGCCGAACGACCCGAGCTGGTGACGGTCCCGGAGGCCGTCGTCACCGTGACGCCCTTCCACGAGCTGCAGGCGGCGCTCGCACCGCGCCGCCGCCGCGGCTGGCTGCGCGGACGCTACCGCGCCTCGGTGCGCAACCTCGGGAACACGCCCGGCACGGTGGTCCTCACGCCCGGCCAGGCCGGGGAGGACCTGCGGTTCCGGGTCACCCCGGAGCGGCTGCGGCTGGAACCCGGCGAGTCCGCCGAACTGCGGCTGCAGGCGCGGACCCGCAAGCTGATCTGGTTCGGCAAGCCCGCCGCCTGGCCGTTCGAGGCCACGGTGGGCCCGCAGGACGCCCCGGGCGGCAAGGGCCCGGACGGCAAGGAGGCCGCCGGCGCCGCGGGGACCACCGGCGGCGGCACGGACGGCACGTCCGGGACCGCTCCGGCCGATCCCCTGACGGCCGTTCAGCGTCAGCGCCTGGACGGTGAGTTCATCCAACTGCCGATCCTCCCCAAGTGGCTGCTCGCTCTCCTGGCGGCGCTGCTCGCGCTGCTGCTGGCCTGGTTCGCCCTGGTCCGCCCGGCGGTGCGCAGCTCCGCGAAGCAGGCCGCCGAGCAGGCCGTCGCCCAGCAGAGCGCCGCCCCCACCCCGGCCGCGACCCCCGGCGCCTCCGCGCCCGGTGCGCCGACGGCCTCCCCGGGCGGGAGCCCCGGCGGCCAGTCCAAGCCGGGCGCCGGGCAGTCGAGCCCCGGCACCGGCGGCCGGAACTCCGGCCCGGGCGGGCTGGCGGTGCCGGGCACCGGCCAGCAGAGTTCCGCCACGATCGACGTGCAGAGCGCGAACGCCTCGTCCGCCGTGGGCAGTTACCAGGTGCCGCACGGCAAGGTCTTCGACATCACGGACCTCGTGGTCGCCAACTTCCAGGGTGACCAAGGGCTAATCACCATCACGGCCGGAAACCAGACGATCACCACGATCGCCCTGGAGACCTTCCGCAACCAGGACTACCACTGGGTGACCCCCATCCAGGTGGCCGAGGACCAGGCGGTGACGGCGAGCGTAACCTGCGAGTCCCCGGGGACCCCGGCCTCGGGCAAGCAGGCGTCCACGTGCCACGAACTCCTCAACATCAGCGGCGCTCTGAGCGACATCAGGCAGGGGAACTAAAGCGGCGTACAGCGTGACCTTCCCTCTCCGGGCAACCGGACCGGAACGGTACGCCCGGCGCCCCGACGATGGCGACGGGTCCCTTTCGACCCGTTCGTCTCCGATCCCTCCCTCCCGTATCTCCTCCCACGCCCCGTGACCATGTCAACACGGCGCGGACAGCGCCGCCGGTCAGGGCACCTGCCGACACCCCCGGCAGGACCGGACCGACCGGGCCCGGGCTGCCCTTGCGGGCAACCGAACCGTGCCCCGCAGGGCAGCCGGTCAGTCCCCCCGGGCGGCGAAGTCTGCCCCCGGCGCACTGCTGACGACCCGTCGGCGAGGCAGTGAAGCGGGCCACTCCCGCACCGCCACGACGCGGAGCGCACACACGAACGCCGGAATGCCGGCCCCGGGATCGGGGCCGGCATTCCGGCGTTCGTGCAGCGTGGCGTTCCGTCAGTGTGGTGCCCCGTCAGGGCGGTCTTCCATCGGTACGGCCAGGCATCCTCGTCACCGCCTCGGTCCTGCCACGGCGTACACCACGGTGCCGGTCGCGAACAGGGCCCAGGCGACTGCGGCGGACGTCGCCGTACCGGGCGGATGGACCATCCACTTCAGCACCTCCCCCACGGTGCCGTCCGGAGTCGGGACGAGGAGGGTGACCCCGAGCCAGCCGGTCGGCAGGGTCCAGGCGAACGCCGCGCCGAACAGCGTCGCCCCGAGCGCGGCCAGACCGACCAGGCCCGCGCTGTCCCGGACGACGACCTCGGCGGGGGCGAGGTCCACGCCCACCGTCCGTGCGCTCAGCAGCATCAGACCGGCGACCGCGCCGATCAGCAGCACGTGCGCCACCCGGCGGGGCATCCACCGGATCGCGGCCGTCCGCTCCAGCACCACGTCCGGCCCGCCGAGCCCGGCCGAGGCCGCCGCCACGTGCGCGCCGAGGACGAGGACCGCCGTCCCCAGGTTCGCCTGGCCGGGCTCGACGAGGGCCCACGCGGCCGCCGTGACGAGCGCGATCGCGGCGGCCGCACCGGGCATCTGCCGGGAACGGGCGTACAGGCTCAGCCACCTCATCGGGACGACGCCTCCCCCGCGAGCAGCAGGAGCGGGTCACCCGGCGCGCAGGAGAAGGTGGCGGCGCGCAGCCCGTCGATCCGGGTGCGCTGCTCGGCCGGTGCCGCCGCCGTCAGCTTCTGCCAGGCCTGGTCGGCCTCCGCCCAGTCCTTGAGCGAGTACGGGTCGGTGCCCTTCTCCAGCAGCGGTCGGAGCTGGGGGTCGTGGAGGGCCCAGCTCACGGCGATGCTCTGGACGGCGACGCCGCTGCTCCCGCCGCCCTCGCGGTCGTTGTTCCCGTGGCAGTTCGGTGCCAGCCCCTGGGAGATCAGCGCACGGGTCAGGGCGTCACCGGTCGCGTCGGCGAACAGCCGTTCGTCGAAGTCGACCAGCACCACGTCGTCGGAGAGTTCGCGGTCGCCACTGAGCTCGCGCAGCCTGTTGTCCTCCCGCACCGAGTGCGGTGCCCGGTCGCCCAGGAGGCCGCGCAGCACGCTCAGTGCCTCGTCACCGCGCGCCGCGAGTTCGTCCAGGCGGTCGCGGTTCGCCCGCGTCACGCAGACCGGACCGTCGCAGACCAGGGCGGCGGCGGTCCGGTCGACGACGTAGCTGTCGCGCGGCGCGGCCGGGAGGACCAGCAGGGCCAGGGCCGCGCCGACCAGGACGGGGACCACGGCGAGCAGCCGGGCCCGACGGGTCACGGCCGACAGCAGGGCGAAGCCGGTGCCGAGCAGGCCGAGCAGCCAGAGCGTCTGCCCGACGTGCACGGAGCCGGACAGGGTCAGCAGCATCTCCCGCGGGTCCGGGACCACCGGGGACAGCAGGAGGAGCCGGTTCGGCACGTTGTCCGACGGCGACGGCACCAGGCCCTCCGTCCTCGACCGCAGGAAGCTCGTCAGCACGAGGAAGGACACCACCAGGGCCGGCGGGGTGAGCACATGGGGCAGCGCCCGCGCGACGCCCATGCCGAACACGACCCCCGCGACCAGGGCCAGGACCGCGACCAGCGAGATCGGCAGCCAGCCGAGCGGTGCGTAGGTGGTCCGGCCGAGGGCCACCTGGACTCCACCGACGAGGACCAGCAGGCCGAAGCCCGCCGCCGTCGCGAGCGCCGTCGCCCCGGCGGGCAGCGCCGCGCGGCGCCAGGCCGGCAGCGGCGTGGTCACCAGCAGTTCGGCCATCCGCGAACGGGATTCGCGCAGCCCGTACACCGCGCCCGTGCCCACCACGAGCGGCAGCCAGAAGGCCAGCAGGTAGCGGGTCCACATGGCCATGGTGGTCCACTGGGCCGTCCACCCGGCGGTGCCCTTCCACCAGATCCCGTCGATCAGGAAGAACACCGCCAGGCTGCCGGCCAGGACGACGATGCCCGGCCAGGGGGCGGCCGAGCGCCTCAGTTCGGTACGCAGGACACGTCCGTTCACCAGATGCCTCCCGGCCGGCCGGAGTCGCGGAGCAGCGCCGAGTAGCCGCGCTCCAGGGGGCTGTCGCCGGGGTGCTCGGGGCTTCCCGCCGCGGCCAGGTCGTCCGGGGTGCCCTGGAAGACGAGCCGCCCGTCGGCGAAGAGCACCACGTCGGAGCAGGCGGCCGCGACGTCCTCGACCAGGTGGGTGGAGACGACCACACAGGTGTCCCGGCCGAGTTCCTGCAGCAGTTCGCGGAAGCGCAGTCGCTGCGCCGGGTCCAGACCGGCCGTCGGCTCGTCCAGCAGCAGTACCGCCGGGTCGTTGACGATGGCCTGGGCGATGCCGGCCCGTCGCACCATGCCGCCGGACAGGGTCTTCATCCGGTGGTCGGCGCGGTCCGCAAGGCCCACCCGTTCCACGGCCCGCTGGACGGCCGCGGGGACGTCCGCCTTCGGTACCTCCTTCAACCAGGCCATGTACTCGACGAACTCGCGCACCGTGAAGCGCTTGTAGTAGCCGAAGTCCTGCGGCAGGTAGCCGATCCGGCGCCGCAGGGCCCGGTGGTCGACGAGCCCGCCCACGGCGGTGCCGAGCAGTTCCAGTTCGCCCTCGGTGGGGCGCAGTACGGTGGCCAGTGTCCGGATCAGGGTGGTCTTGCCGGCCCCGTTGGGCCCCAGGAGGCCGTGGGTGCCGGTGCCGAGGGAGAGGTCGAGCCCGTCGACGGCCATCTTCTTCCGTCCGACGCGGACCTTCAGCCCGTCGGCCCGGATCTCCCAGGCATAGGTCTTCGGCGCGGTGTCGGCCGCGCTCGTCATGGGTGTCATGCGGTCCCTTTCGGGGGTCGAGGATGGGTTCACAGCGTCGAGTACACGTTCCTGCGGGCGATCACGGCGCCGGTCCCGAGCGCGAGGAGCAGTCCCCACACGGGCAACCGGTCCGACTGCAGGAGGAGTTGCAGGGCGAGGGGGACGTGTCCGACCGCCCACGCGGGGATCACGACGGCGGCGCACCACGCGGCCGTCAGCCCGAGGGCGGCGCGGGTCACGCCGACCACGCTGCCCAGTGCCAGGGCGGTGGAGGTGAAGGCGAGGGAGGGCAGCAGCCACTGGGCGGCCGTCATGTCTCCGGTGAGCAGGCCGCCCAGCAGCAGTCCGGGCAGGACCACCACGAGGACCGCGGTGGTGCGCCTGAGGAGCAGCGGCAGGCCGGCCTTGGCGGTCGAGGCCGTCAGTTCGTGCGCCGGGTCGAGTGCGCGCGACCACGACGCGGCGACGCCGCACAGCGGCAGCACGGGCGCGACCGGCACCAGCAGGGAGGTACCGCCGAAGAACGTCGGCGGCGCGAGCGCGTCCAGCAGCAGCGCCAGCAGGGTGACGACGACGGTCATGGCCAGCCAGGGCGTCATGACCGGCGTCAGCCAGGCCGAGGCCCACCCCGGGCGGTAGCGCCGCACGGGCGCCGGGCCGGACGCGTCCAGCTGCGGTTCCAGACCGGCCCGGACGGTGTCCAGGAGCGCCACGACGTCCGGCGCCGTGGTGGCCACCGAGGCCGCCAGCCGGCCCCGGCACGGCGCGCAGGTCTCCAGGTGGGCCTCCAACGCCCACACGGTGTCCGCGGCCATCGCGGTGTCACCGCGCGCGTAGTCGTCGATCAACCGCCCCGACGCGTGTTCCCCGGTGGTGCGCCCATCGCTTCGCTCGCTCATGCCAGCGCCTCCCGCATCGCGATCCGGGCCCTGCGGGCGCGGGTCTTGACCGTGCCTTCGGGCAGTCTGAGCAGGACGGCGGTCTCCCGGACGGAGAGCCCGTCGAGCACCGTGGCCTGGAGGACCTCCCGCAGTTCCGGGGCCAGTCGCCGCAGCGCGTCGCCGACGTCGCCGCCGACGGTCCCGGCGAGGGCCTCGTCCTCCGCCGCAGGCACGACGGCCCGTTCGGCGGCGGCGACGGGGGGTTCGGCGTGGTGGGCGCGGCGGCGGAACGCGTCGACGAGGCGGCGTGCCGCGATCGTCCACAGCCATCCGACGGCCGTCCCGCCGACCGCGCTCCCGGCGAACGCGCCGGCCGCGCGCCACACCGCCAGGTAGGTCTCCTGCATGACCTCGGCGACGATCTGCTCGTCGGCGCAGCGGCGGCGCAACCGCACCGCCAGCCACGGCGACGTGCGCCGGTACAGCTCGTCGAACGCCGCGCGCTCACCCCTGGCCACCAGCCGGACGAGGCGTTCCTCGTCCAGTTCGTCCAGTGCTCTCCTGCGTGATCTCACACCAGCCAGACGCGGGGTGCGGCGTGCAGGTTCTTCCTCCGGCGTGACCTGCGTCACAGTCCGGGGGGTGGCCGGCCGGCGCCGGGGTCCGTCCCGCCCGCCCGGCTACCGGCCGGGCGGGACGCGGGACAGGCCGGTCACCGGAGCCGCTCGGCCGTCACAGGAACTGCTCGGACCAGATGATCTTTCCGGCGGGGGTGTAGCGGACGCCCCAGCGTTCGGTGAGCCGGGCGACGAGGAACAGGCCGCGGCCGCCCTCGTCCTCCGCGACCGCGTAGCGCAGGTGCGGGGCGGTGCTGCTGCTGTCGGAGACCTCGCAGATCAGCGTGCGGTCGTACAGCAGCCGGACCCTGATCGGTTCGCTGCCGTAGCGGATGGCGTTGGTGACCAGTTCGCTGAGCACCAGCTCGGTGACGAAGGCCGCCTCGTCCAGGCCCCACGCGGCGAGCTGCCGGGTGGCCTCGGCGCGGACCCGGGCCACGGCCTCCGGAGCCGAGGCCACCTCCCACTCGGCGGTCCGGTCGGGCTGCAGCACCCGGGTGCGGGCGACCAGGAGGGCGATGTCGTCGGACTGGCGGGTGGGCAGCAGGGCGGCTAGCACGGCCTCGCAGACCTCCTGGGGCGACCGGCCGGGACGGGCCAGGACGCTCGTGAGGACGTCCAGGCCGAACCCGATGTCGCGGGTGCGGTCCTCGACGAGGCCGTCGGTGTAGAGCACCAGGCTGCTCCCCGGCGGCAGTCGCAGCTCGGCGGCCTCGAAGGGCATCCCGCCCAGGCCGAGCGGCGGACCGGCGGGCAGGTCGAGGAGCTCGACCGTGCCGTCCGGGTGGACGACGGCGGGCGGCGGGTGCCCCGCCCGGGCCAGCGAGCAAATGGCGGTGCTGGGGTCGTAGATCGCGTAGAGGCAGGTGGCGCCGGTGATCGCGAGCTCTCCCCCGGCCGCGGCCGCCTCCTGGTCCAGGTGGGCGACCAGTTCGTCCAGGTGCCCGAGGAGCTCGTCCGGCGGCAGGTCGAGGGTGGAGAAGTTCTGCACGGCCGTGCGCAGCCGGCCCATGGTGGCGGCGGCGTGCACGCCGTGGCCGACTACGTCGCCGACCACCAGCGCGACCCGGGCACCGGGCAGCGGGATCACGTCGAACCAGTCGCCGCCGACCCCCGCCTGGGCGGGCAGGTAGCGGTAGGCGACGTCGAGGGCGCTCTGCTCGGGCAGCGCCCGCGGCAGCAGGCTGTGCTGCAGGGTCACGGCCATCGTGTGCTCGCGGGTGAAGCGGCGGGCGTTGTCGACGGCCACGGCGGCCCGGGCGGCCAGTTCCTCGGCCAGCGACAGGTCGTCGTCCTCGAAGGGGCCGCCGCGGTCCCGGCCGCGCCAGAAGCAGGCGACGCCCGTCAGCACGCCCCGCGCCGTCAGCGGGACGGCGATCAGCGACGCCAGGCCGAAGTCCAGCACCGCCTGGGTGAGCTCGGCGTCCTGCCGGCGCCAGCCGGCGTCGGTCGCCACCTCGGGGACCAGTGCGGACCGCCCGCTGACGAAGCCCTCCGCCTGCGGGGTGCTGCCCGCCCACCGGACCAGCCGGCCCGGGCGGTACAGCGGCGAGTCGTCCCGGATGCCCGCGACCGCCACCCGCCGCAGCTCCACGGTGGCACCGGCGGTCAGGGTCTGCGGTTCCTCGCCGATGAGGACCTCGTCGGCGAGGTCGATGGTCGCGTAGTCGCAGAACTCCCGGGAGGCCATGGTGGCGAGCTCCTCGGCGGTGCGCCGGACGTCCAGGGTGGTGCCGATGGCCATGCTCGCGTCGTACAGCAGCCTGAGCCGGCCGCGGGCGACCTCGGCCTTCCCCGCCAGGGCGCGCAACTCGGTGGAGTCGCGCAGGGTGGTGACGCTGCCGGGCGGGCCTCCCCCGCTGTCGGTGGGGCGGTTGTTGACCGCCAGCAGGAGGTCGCCCACCGGGATCACCTCGTCGGTGACCTCGCTCTCGGACAGCAGCAGTTCGGTCGTCCGGGGGTCGAGGCCGAGGTCGGTGACGGCCCTCCCCTCCGCGTCGGCGGGCAGGTCCAGGAGCCGGCGGGCCTCGTCGTTGGCGAGCAGCACCCGGCCGTCGCCCCCGACGATGGCCACGCCCTCGCGCACCGCGTGCAGCACCGCGTCGTGGTGCTCGTACATCCTGGTCATCTCCTCCGGCCCCAGGCCGTGGGTCTGGCGCAGCAGTCGCCTGCCCACCAGCGCCGTTCCGGCCGTGGCCAGGCCCAGCGCGGCGGCGCCGGCGGCCAGCACGACGGGCAGCTGGCGGTCGATCGCGCTGCTCACGTTGGCGACCTTCATGCCGGCGGACACGATGCCCACGACCCCGCCGTGGGCGTCCTCCACCGGGACCACCACCTGGTACTCCAGGCCGAGCGGGCCGTGCACCTGCTCGACGGTGACGTGCCCGTTCAGCGACGGCCCGATGGTGCCGACGAACTTCTTGCCGATCTGGTCCGGCTCGGGATGGGTGTAGCGGATGCCGTTGCGGTCCGTCACCACGATGAAGTCGACCTGGGCGTCCTTGCGGGCCGCCTCGGTCGCCGGCTGCAGCACCGCGGTGGGGTCGGGACCCTGCATGGTCGCCACCAGGCCGGGGCTGTGCGCGAACGCCTCGGCCGCGGCGAGCGAACGGTCGCGCGCCGCCGCGAACCGGTCGCTGCGGGACTCGATCAGCAGCGCGACGACCGCCGCCACCACGAGCAGCAGCACGATCAACACCTGCAGGAGGAACATCTGTCCGGCGACGCTGCGGATGCTCAGCACCGACCGCAGTCGCCGCACCGAAGGGTCCCCCGGGACGGGGCCTGGATCCGGCCGCCCACGACGACCGCCCGCTCGGCCCGGCGCCCGGGAGTCGGGGCCCGTGTCTCTCGCCATACACCCATGGTCCCGCCCCGACGGGATCGGGACACGGTGCCCGGCCCGCGTGCCGCCCGGTCGCTCCGTTCAGCGGGGAACGGACCGGATCAGCAGCAGCGCGATGTCGTCGGTGCGGTGCCCTCCGTGACCGGCCCGGTCGACCAGGGCGTCGGCCAGCCGGTCGAGCGGGGCGCCGCCGTGGCGGGCCAGCGTGGCGGTCAGGTCGGCCAGTGCCCGGTCGAGGTCGCCGCCGGGCGTCTCGATCAGGCCGTCGGTGTACAGCGCCAGCGTGGTGCCGATCGGCAGGTCGACGTGGACCTGCGGGTAGTCGGCGTCCGGGTCGACGTTCAGCACCAGGCCGACGAGCGGCTCCAGCGCGGCCGCCCGGCCGCCCGGGCCGTAGAGCAGGGGCACCGGGTGGCCGGCGTCGGCCAGCCAGGCCTCGCGGCGGGCGAGGTCGACGAGCAGGTAGGCGCAGCTGGCCAGCAGGGACGTGTCCAGGTCGGCCACCAGCCGGTTGGTGCGGGACAGCACGGTGCTCGGATCGGCGTCGGCCGCGGCGAACGCCCGGACGGCGGTGCGGACCTGGCCCATCAGCGCGGCGGCGTTGACGTTGTGGCCCTGGATGTCGCCGATCACGACCGCCACGGAGTCGGGCCCCACCCGGATGAGGTCGTAGAAGTCGCCGCCGATGTCCATGCCCTCGGTGGCCGGCAGGTAGCGGGCGCTGACCTCCAGGCCCGGGACGTCCGGCAGCGCGCGGGGCAGCAGGCTCTCCTGGAGGCCGTGCGCCAGGCCCAGCTTGGTGTCGTAGAGCCGGGCGCGGTCCAGGGCCTGGGCGATCAGTCCGCCGAGCGAGGTGAGGACGGCGCGTTCCTCCAGGTCGAAGTGGTGCGGCTCGGCGAAGGCCAGCACGCAGGTGCCGATCAGTCGGCCCGAGGTCACCAGCGGGAGGTAGGCCCAGGCGGCCATGCCGTCCTGCGTCTCCTCGCGGCCCGGGTAGAGCCGTTCCAGTTCCGCACGGGACTCGAAGTACGCCGGCACCGGGTTGGTCGACGCCTGGACACCGGGCGTGGACTCGGTCAGCGCGGTGCCGTCGAACCGGTCGACCAGCCCGGGCGGGTAGCCGCGGTGGCCGACGATGCGCAGCCGGCCCCCCTCGGCCATCAGCACCGCCACGGCCTGGCCCCCGAACGCCGGCACGATCTGCTCGGCGACCATGGTCACCACGTCCTGCACGGTGACGGCCTCGGTCAGCGCGCCCGCGAGGTGGAGGAGGTGGTACAGCGCTCCGGGCCGGGTGTGTGCCACCCCCTTCGCCCGGGATCCGGCGGGCGGCTCGCGGCCGGCGGCGTCGGCGGGGGCGATCCGCACGGTCAGTCCGGACGGGTCCGGGAAGAGCTCGAACGACAGCCACCGGTCCGGCGGCCGCAGCGCGACGAAGGAGTTCGGCTGCCCGCTGATCACCGCGGCCCGGTAGTGGTACTCGTACACCGGGTCCCGCAGCCACGGCAGGACCGCCCAGGGCCGGGCGCCCAGCAGCCGCCCGACCGGCACGCCCAGCAGCCCGGCAGCGGTCGGCGTGACCGCCGCCAGCTTGCCGTCCAGGTCGAGGTCGCACACGCCCTCCGGGAGCCGGGCCGCCATCGCGTCGAGCGGGGGGACGGGGCCCAGCTCCGCCACCCCGGGTCGCGGGCCCGCCCGCGCCGGCCGGCCCGCCTCGGCCGCATCCGCCAGCACCGCGGCCAGGCGCGCGGCGAACGCGCCGAGCCGGTCCCGTTCACCGGGCGCCAGCTCGGAGGGGTGCGCGGCCGGCCAGAGCATGAAGACCGACCCGTACACGGTCCGCCCCGAGACGAGCGGAGCGGCCACCAGGCAGAACGCGTACGGCATGGCGACCGCGACCCTCGGGTAGCTGCGCGCCATCTCCTCCGCACCGCCCACCCAGACGATCCGACGGCTGCGCACCGCTTCGGCCACCGGGACCGGTGCGGTCATGCCGACGCGCTGCCACGGCCTGGTGAACTGCCGGGAGGCCCCCAGCGTCAGGGCCAGTTCGAGCAGCTGCCGGTCCTCCGAGATCAGGTAGAGCCCGCCGATGTGCGCGTCGAGCCAGGCCGGCGCCGACCGCAGGATCCGCGCCGGCTCGTCGAGGCCGCGCCCGACCGGAGCCCCGGCGGCGTCGTGACCGGGCCCCGCCGACCGATGCCACGGCACGCCCATCAGGAGCACCCCATTCGAACCGACCAGTGAACCCGTAGGCCCCCTCCCATAGTGGCCCGGCCCGCACCGTACGTCCCGTCGTGCCCGGCGCGGTCCTGCGCGCCCCTCGCGCTCCGGCGTGCGAGCCCGTCGAGAGGCCGACCACGGGTTGACAGCGCTCTCGACGAAGAAGCTACGTTGGGTAGCGACTTGAACACGTGAGGCGATTCCGCGTGCTCGCCGCCCGCCCCCAGACGAGTCCGGGCCCGGCCGCACGCCCCCGCACGACCACGACCCCACCCCGCACGGCGCGGTCAGCCGCGCACCCCAGGAGACACCCATGGAGAACCCCCTCGTCGAAGGCTCGGCCGCTGACCGCGCCCACTGGCGGACCTGTCGGCAACTGGCCCGCGAGTTGCTGCTGGTCGGCCCGGACGACGACGACCTGAAGCTGCGCTACCTCGACGTCCTGATCAAGGACGGCCTCCCGGAGACGACCGAACCCAAGGACGTGCTGATCATCGGCGCGGGCATCGCCGGCCTCGTCGCCGGGAAGCTGCTCAAGGACGCCGGGCACAACGTCACCATCCTGGAGGCCAATGCCAGCCGGGTGGGCGGGCGGATCAAGACCTTCCGCACCACCGGCGACGGGACCGACGGACCGTTCTACGACCCCGAGCAGTACGCGGAGGCCGGGGCGATGCGACTGCCCGGCTTCCACCCGCTCACCCTGGCCCTGGTCGACCGCCTCGGCCTCGACCGGCAGCTCTTCTTCAACGTCGACGTCGACCCGGACACCGGCAACCAGAACGCGCCCGTCCCGCCGGTGGTCTACGAATCCTTCGAGCCCGGCAAGGTCTGGACGTACGGCGCGGACAGCCCCGACTTCCGCGAACCGGCCAAGCGCTTCAACTCCTGGATCCGGACCAACCGGATCCAGGCCCGCCGCAGGGAGTACTCCGCCGACCCGAGCTGCGTCAACGAGGGCTTCCACCTCACCGGTGACGAGGTGCGGATCACCGCCGCCGAGATGGTCAACCAGGCGCTGGAACCGGTCCGCGACTACTACTCGGTGATCGAGGACGGCCGGCGGGTGAACAAGCCGTTCGCCGAGTGGCTCGACGGCTGGGCCCGGGTGATCCGCGACTTCGACGGCTACTCGATGGGTCGCTTCCTGCGCGAGTACGCGGGCTTCAGCGACGAGGCCATCGAGGCGATCGGCACCATCGAGAACATGACCTCGCGGCTCCACCTGGCCTTCTTCCACACCTTTCTGGGCCGCAGCGACATCAACCCGAACGCCACCTACTGGGAGATCGCGGGCGGCAGCTGGAAGCTGCCCGACGTGCTCGCCCGGGAGCTCCGGCACGAGCTGAGGATGGGCGAGCGGATGATCCGGATGGAGTACTGGGACCCGCGCCGGGACGGCGGCGGGGCGCGGAACGTCGGCCCGACCGGTCCGCAGGTCGCCGTCCAGACCGTCCCCGAGGACGACCCGGAGGCCGAACCCACCACCTGGAAGGGCGACCTCGCCATCGTCACCGTCCCGTTCTCCGCCCTGCGGTTCGTCCAGGTGACACCCCCGTTCTCGTACAAGAAGCGCCGGGCGATCATCGAGACCCACTACGACCAGGCCACCAAGGTGCTGCTGGAGTTCTCCCGCCGCTGGTGGGAGTTCACCGAGGCGGACTGGAAGGTCGAACTCGACTCCATCGCCCCCGGGTTGTACGAGTACTACCAACGGGCGGGCGAGGACGACGCCGAGGCGGCCGCGGCCGCCGCCCACAACGGCCACCGGCCTCCGCGCAACCTGCCGGAGATGCTGCTCGGCGCGCACGCGAGCGTGGACGAGCACCGGATCAGCCGGGGCCAGCAGGACGTCTACCGGAACACCCCGCTCCTGCGGGCCAGCGTGCGCCCCGCCACCGACTGCTTCGGCGGCGGCTCGACCACCGACAACCCGAACCGCTTCATGTACTACCCCTCGCACCCGGTGCCCGGCGGCGACGGCGGCGGCGTCGTGCTGGCCGGCTACAGCTGGTCGGACGACGCGGTGCGCTGGGACTCCATGGAGGACGACGAACGGTACGTCTACGCGCTGCGCAACCTCCAGTCGGTGCACGGCCGGCGGATCGAGGTGTTCTACACCGGCTACGGCAAGACCCAGAGCTGGCTGCGCGACCCGTACGCGTTCGGCGAGGCGGCGGTGTACACCCCGCACCAGATGACCTCCTTCCACCTCGACGCGGTCAAGCCGGAGGGCCCGGTGCACTTCGCCGGCGAGCACGTCTCGCTCAAGCACGCCTGGATCGAGGGCGCGGTGGAGACCGCCGTCCGGACGGCCATCGCCGTGCACGAGGCACCACCGCCGCCGCCCCTCGCGGAACCGGAGGCCCGGCCCGAGGTCCGGGTCCGACGGGACGCCCGGCAGGAGAGCGGAGCGGACAGCCGCCAGGAGAGCAGGCCGGAGGCGATGCGCTCATGAGCGGCGGCGACGAATGGACGGTGGCCCGCTACCTGGCCACCCGGCTGGAACAGCTCGGCATCCGGCACCTGTTCGGGGTGCCGGGCGACTTCCTCGGCCCGTTCCTGACGATCATGCAGGACACCACCTCCGTGCGCTGGATCGGCACCCCCACCGAGATGGGCGCCGGCTACGCCGCGGACGCCTACGCCCGGGTCCGGGCCGCGGACGCCGACCGGGACAAGCCCGAACACGGCGTCGGCGCCGTCGCGGTCACCTACGGGGTGGGCGCGTTCAGCCTGCTCAACACCATCGGCGGCGCGTACGTCGAGGACGTCCCGCTGATCGCGATCAACGCGGCGCCCTCCTACGAGCAGTGGCTCAACCAGCAGGCCGTCGGCCTGCTCACCTCCCACATGAGCCCGCGCCGGGAGAGCAACCTCGACGTCTACCGGCAGGTCACGGTGGACGCGCAGATGCTCTCCAACCCGGGACTCGCCCCCTCCCAGATCGACAGCGCCATCACCGCCTGCCTGACCGAGCGCAAGCCCGTCTACCTGGAGGTGATGGAGGACCTCTGGCACGCGCCGTGCGAGCCCCCGAAGGGCGAACTCCGCTCCCACGAAAGGCCGTTCACCCAGCGGAACAAGGACATGCTGGAGAAGGCCGTCACCGCCGCGGTGGAGCTGATCAGGAAGTTCGGCACCCCGATCGTCTGGGCCGGCGAGGAACTCGTCCGCCGGCGGCTGGAGGACGAACTGCTGGACTTCGTGCAGACCACCCGGATGCAGTTCTGCACCACGGTCGGCGCGAAGTCCGTGGTCTCCGAACGGCACCCCCTGTTCGCCGGCGTCTACAACGGCAAGGCGAGCCTGCCGGAGATCCGGAAGACCTTCAAGAACGCCGGCTGCCGGATCGGCCTGGGCACCTGGTCCACCTCCAAGAACCTCGGCGGCGAGCAGTCGATCGGCGACGACTGGATCGTGGCCGCCCGCGACGGCGTCAGCGTCGGCGCCTCGTACTTCCCCGAGGTCCGCCTCGGCCGGTTCGTCCCGGCACTGCGCGACGCGCTCGCGGGACAGACCTTCGAGGCCGACCACTTCGCACTGGCGCACGCAGCCGGCCTGGACGTCCCGGCCAGCACCGCCGACTTCCTCGACTCCCTGAGCACCGACCGCTACCCGTCGGAACTCACCTACGACAGCTTCTTCCAGCACGTCAACCACTTCCTGGAGCACCGCGCCACCGGCGGGGACCCGGAAGCGCCCTCCCCGTTCACGGTGGTCTCGGACGCGGCCTTCGCCCTGCTCGGCTCGATGAACCTGCGGATCACCGAACGGGCCGGCTTCCTGGCGCAGAACAGCTGGCTGTCCATCGGCTACTCCGTCGGCGCGGCCACCGGCGTGGCACTCGGCCGGCAGCAGCCACTGAAGCGCCCGCTGGTGTTCGTCGGGGACGGCTCCTTCCAGGAGATCTGCCAGGAACTGTCCACCCAGGTGCGCCACCACCTGCGCCCGGTGGTCTTCGTCCTCGACAACGAGGGCTTCTACGGGATCGAACAGATGCTGGTCAGCCCCTGCTACTACAAGGACAGGCCCTCCAACGGCGCCGACTTCTACAACGTGCTCCACCCCTGGCGGTACGAGAAGCTGGCCGAGGTGTTCGGCACGGACAAGGACCGGATGCACGGGTACGAACTGACCACCCACGCCGAACTCGACGCCCTCCTGGAGGACCTCGCCAACGCCGGCAACGACGTCAACCACGCGCCGATCCTGGCCCGGGTGCGGCTCAGCCGGCACGACTACCCGAAGGCCCTGCAGTACAGGATCGACGAGAAGTGCGGGTAGCCGGGCAGCCGGGCAGCCGGGTAGCCGCACCGGTCCCCGTCCCGACGGGGGCCGGTGCGGTACGTCGTGCGGTGCGTCGTGAGGGGCCGTCGTGCGGGATCAGGCCGGCGACAGGGATCTGGCAAGGTCCTCGGCCTCGCGCAACTGCTCGACGCCCAGGCACCGGAGGTCGCGGAGCAGCAGGGCGGCGTCGGTGACGGCCCCGCTCGGCGCCGCGGCGTCCGCCGGCAGCGGGAGGCCGACGACCGCAGCGAGGTCCGCCGCGGGCAGGGCCAGGACGATGGCGAGGTCGGTGACCAGGTCCGCGGTCAACTCGGCCTCACCGGAGGCGATCCGGCCGTAGACGGTGGCCATCCGGGAGTGGCCGGTCAGCAGCTGGACGGCCTTCGCCGTCCCGTTCCAGCCGAGGTTGCGGGTGGCGACCATCCGCATCACCAGGTTCCCCGGGGTGTGCCGGTCCGGCACCGAGGCGGGCAGGCCCTCGATCCGGCCCCGGTGCCGCGCGGGCGGCAACTCGGCGACCCGGGAGCGCAGTTCGGCCCGCGCCGCGGGCGGGAGCGCCAGGGCGAACCGCACCACACCGGTGATCGTGGTGGTCGCCATCCCGCCGGCCGGAGCCAGGTCCTCCGGAAGTGGGAGGGCTGCAAGCTGGAACAGGTCGGCGGCGTCCAGGCCGAGGGCGGGCCCGAGCCTGCGCAGCAGCGCCGGCTCCGGCGCGGCACCGGCGAGCAGCGCGGCCACCTCGGCCTCGGCCACCCCCGGTCCGGCGGCCGGCTCCGGTCCGGCGGCCTCCGGCTCCGCGGCCTCCGTGCGCCGGGCCAGGTCGGCGGGTGTCAGCCCCCGGTGGTCCAGCAGGCGGGCCAGCAGGTCGGCGAAACCGGGGAGCGCGATCATGACCGCCAGCATAGGCGTCCGGCCGGCCCTCCCGCCCGGGGAACCGGGGTGCACGAACCGACCCTGACGCAGAGACCCGTACACCGTCACGGACCTCCGTACACCGTCACGGGTCCCCGTACACCGTCACGGCCACCTGCGCCGCGCGGGCCGACGGCGGGGAAGGACCGTGGTGGCGCGACGACCTCGCGCCGCCCGCAAAGGCGGGCCGGGGTCGGCCGTCACCCCGACCCGGCCGCCCCTGCGGGGGCTATGAAACCACGAATCCGGCGCTCCCCCTCAATCGCCGCCGGCCGGCCCACCACCCCGCCGTGACCTGCGTGTTCGCGATCCGGACCGGGCGGGAACGAACGGCCGTTCGCACCGGCGGCGCGAGTCGGCCCCGATGCCCCGCCCACCCCGTGCGGGGGGACCGGCCGCGCCGGGTCAGCCCAGGACGGCGGGGTCCTCGGCGAGTTCGGCGAGCAGCGCGTCCAGCTTGGCGCGGTCGACCGAGGGCATCACGAAGACGTGCACGTAGCTGCGGCGGGTGGACTCGTCGCCCGGGACGAGCAGCACGTCCTGCGAGGACAGCGACCACTTCGCCACCAGCTCGGCGCTCGGCTTGCGGAACCGCACCGTGACGGCGCCCGGGGTGCGGGCCGGCCAGAGCTCGACGCCGAGCTCCTGCTCCATGGCCAGCAGGCGCCGCTCCAGGTAGTCGGCGAGTTCCTGCGCGGTCCGGATCCGGTCGACCTGGTCCTGGTAGGAGTGGCGGGACAGGTGGTCCCAGAGGATCAGCGGGGAGAAGCCGTTGCGGGAGCCGGCGAAGGTGGTGTCGGGCGCGCCTATGTAGTCCGGCTGGGACGGCGGCGAGATCTGGTACTTCACCTTGGTCATGTAGATGCCGCAGGGCCACGGGGCGCCGGCCCACTTGTGGCCGCTCATCGCGATCGAGGAGACCATGTCGACCACGCCGGACCCGGCGGTGGGCAGGGCGAGCCCGAAGTCGAACTCCGGCAGGTCCGTCTCCGGCATCCAGCCGTACGCCGGGTCCTGGGAGGCCATCCGCAGGAACGGCGCGTAGCCCGCGCCGAGGGCGCCGTCCACGTGGATCCAGAAGCCGCGGCGCACGTCGACCAGCGGCTGCCCGGTGTCCGGGCACGTCCCGTACACCACCTCGCGGCGCACCAGGCCGTACCGCTCGAAGATCGGCAGCAGGCGCTCGCAGACCGTCCGGACGTCGTCGTGGGCGCCCTTGAAGGTGCTGCCCAGGTTGAGGTTGACGAAGACCGGGTGCCCCTTGGCGGCGAAGAACTCGACCAGCACGGTGAGCGCGTCGACGTCGATCTCGCCCGGGCCGTCCCAGGAGTACCCGGACGGGCCCGGGCGGGACGGCACCTCGGCCGGCCACTCGCGGCGCCCGGTGGCCGGGTCGACCAGCGGGCACTCGTCCGGGTACAGCTCCAGGCCGACGGCCTGGAAGGTCTCGACGGCCAGCACCCGGACGGCCTTGGCGAAGGAGTAGTGGGTGTCCTCGGAGTAGAACGCGACCGGCCGGTGCGCGTTCGGGTTGTCCCGGTCGGGCGCGGCCTGGACGTAGCGCACCTCGTCCCGGGGCGCGGCCGGCGGGTGGATCAGCGCCTTGCCGCTGAGGTAGTCGCGGGCGTTCCAGAGCGCGTACATGTTGCCCTCGGTCGAGCCCATGGACAGCATGTAGCCCCAGTACGACTCGGGGTCGGCGGGGTCGTGCGGGCGCTGCGCGTTCCACAGCTGCGCGTAGTAGTCGAGGACGGCGCGCTCGATGACCTTGGTGTTCGGCTTGTAGCCGCCGCTCTGGAACGGGTCGCCGAGGTTGTTGATGTTGTTCGGCATGAACCGGGCCAGGTCCAGCGCGGTGCCCTGCATGTCCTGGGTGGCCTGGTAGCCGACCAGGTGCTTGCGCTTGCGCGTCAGGTACTCGTCCACCGTGTCCAGCGCGCGCAGCCGACGGTCGTCGTCCAGCCCGGCCGCGGGGAGCACGAAGTCACCGCCGTCCAGCTCCGGGCCCGGGTCGACGGCGGCCGCGGCGGCGGTCGTGGGCGCAGGCGCGGCGAAGGTGGCGGTCGGGCTCATGGGCGGGGCGCTCCGGGCGTGGTGTGGGGGGCGAGGGGCGTTCGCCGCTCGCGCCCAGGATGGAACTTCCCGGCGATCCTGGGAAGCTCCCCCGAAGAACATTCGGTCGAATCCCGAACGGGTTTGCAGATCGACGGAATCGGCTGGAATCCTGGCGGTCATGCCGAACAATCCGCAGCGCGAGCGGCCCCCGATCGACGACACGGACCGGGCGATCATCCGAGCCCTGGCCGACAACGCCCGCCTCCCGAACAACGCCCTCGCCGAGACGGTGGGCATCGCCCCCTCCACCTGCCTGGCCCGCGTCCGCGCCCTCCAGGACCGCAACGTCATCCGCGGCTACCGCGCCGAGGTCGACCCGGCGGCCATCGGTCTGCCGCTCCAGGCGATGATCTCGGTCCGGCTGCGCGCCCACACCCGTGAGCAGAACGAGAGCTTCCGCAGCACCGCCCCCGACCTGCCCGGCGTCCTGGCCGTCTTCCACATGGCCGGCTCCGACGACTACCTCCTTCACGTCGGCGTCGCCGGCCCCGAGTCCCTGCGCGACTTCGTCGTCGACCACCTCACCACCCACCCGGCGGTGGCCCAGACCCGCACCAACCTGATCTTCGAACAGATACCGGGCCGCCGGTACCTGGGGCCCGCCTGACCGCACCTGCCGGGGCGGCCCCACCGGGCGCGCCGGATCCCCGGGGCGGTCCGTCAGGCGCCGGAGGCCAGCCCGCGGCCCTGATCCAGGAACTCCACGATGCCCGACACGCCACCGAGTTCACGGATCGTCCGGGCGGCACCGAACGGCGCGTTCCAGAACCCGCCCTGCCGCGGGGTGTGCGGGCCGACGTACGCGTACGGCTCCGGCCGGTGCACGTCACCGAGCGAGACACCGTAGTTGACGTCGTCGAGGGTCACCGCGATGTCGAAGTGCTCGGGCCAGATGACCGGTTCGGCGTCCGCGGACAGCCCGCGCAGCGCGGCGTCACCGAGGGCGAAGCAGTGCAGCAGCCGACGGGCGGCGGCCGGGTCCACCTCGATCGCGTCCTCGACGCCGCCCGAGCCGTCCGGGTAGAGCCCGGCGGGAGCACCGACCGTGATCCCGAGGGCCGCGCCGATCACGGTGCAGGACGTGCGTTCGAGGGACAGCACCTGCCCCGGCGCGACCAGCTCCGCGCCGATCACCCGCAGCCGCGGCTCGACCGTGGTGGCGAAACCGCCCGCACAGGCGCGCAACCGGATCGTGCCGCCGACCCGGTACTGCGGGCCGGCCAGGACCAGCTCGGCCACCGCGTGCAGCGCGCGGCGGGTGCGTACGACCGTCTCGGTGTCCATGGGGACCATGCTCCCCCGGGACGGCGTCCGTGTCCGGGCGACGCACCCGGCCCGCGCCGGTCAGCAGCCCGGCGGCCGGACGGGACGGGGTCAGGCCGGCGAGACGGCCACGCCGAGGGAGTCCGCCCCCATCGGCTTCGGGGCGCCCTTCTCGTAGAACACGTCGACGTCGGTCAGGACGAAGCCCGCCTCGGCCAGCAGCTCGGTGACCGGACGGGTCAGGTGACATCCCGCGAACAGCCGCTGCTCCAGCGGGTCGAGGCGGCGCTGCCAACGGCGCACGGCCTCGTCCTCCGCCGGCGCCAGGCCGTGCTCGACGAAGTGCAGCGTCCCGCCGGGCCGGAGGACGCGCCGCACCTCGTGGAGCGCCGCCTCGACGTCCGGGACGGTGCACAGTGTCCAGGTCGACAGCGCCGCGTCGAAGCTGTGGTCCGGGAACGGCAGCACCTGACCGTCCAGGCCGCCGCGCTCCACCGGGACGGGGGCCGCCGCCACCCGCTCGGCCGCGAGCTTCCACCCCACGTCGGAGGGGTCCACCGCGGTCACCCGGGTCACGGCCGCCGGGTAGAACGGGACGTTCAGCCCCGAACCGAACCCGATCTCCAGGACATCGCCCTCAAGGCCCTCGCAGACCCTCCGCCGGAGGTGCGTGGCCTCCTTCGTCCCACAGACGACGTTGACGATCCGCGGCACGACCTGATCGGCGTAGAACCCCATCACGACCTCCAGCCCTCATGACCAGTCTGGCACCGAGCCGGGCCTCCGCCCAGTGCCGGCCGACACTCCCGATCGCTCCGGGCGACCAGGACCGCCCCGGCCCGACGACCGGCGGCGACCGGCAGTGACCGGCAGTGACCGGTGTCCGCCGGTCACCACTGGGCGACCTTCGACGACCGCGCGGCCGACCGCGACACGACGGCCCGGCGGCGCGGTGGGAGTCCGCGCGGCCGGGCCGCCACCGGGGTGCGGTCGGGTCAGTGCTGCCAGACCCGCACGTAGTCGACCTGCATGTCGGCCGGGGCGACGGCCGGGTACTTGGAATCGACCGCGTTGTCGAGGATCAGGTACATCGGCGCCGAGGTGACGCCGGTCGTGATCTGCCCGACCTTCACACCGTCGTAGTAGTAGGTGACCGAGCCCGGGGCCCATTCCGCGCCGTAGGTGTGCCATCCGCTGAAGTCGCCGTGGGCGCAGCCGCCGGGGCCGCCGGCGTCGGAGTGGAAGTGGTAGCAGGCCTCGCCGCCCAGCCCCTCCATCACGTCCAACTCACCGTCGGTCGGCCAGTTCTGGCCGTCCGCCCAGAAGGCGGGCCAGTTGGCGACCTGCGAGCCGGACGGCGGCAGGTAGATCCGGGACTCGAACGCGCCGTAGGTGAACTGGGCCTTGCCGTTGGTGTTGATCAGACCCGACGTGTACGGGTAGGTCTTGCCATTCACCGTGGCCGGCTTCTGCACCGCCGCCAGGTGCAGACTGCCACCGCTCACCGACACCTGGGACGGCGAGTACGCGGCGGCCTCCTGCGAGTTCACCGGCTGGGTCGTGCAGGTGCTGCAGCCGAACCAGTTGGGGTTCCACTTGGCGGCGTCGAGCGAGCTGCCGTTGAACTCGTCCGCGAAGACCGAGTGCCAGGCGCCCGGGATCCCCAGCGGCCCGCCGGCCGCACCGGCCGTCGGCGTGGCCGTGGCGGTCGACGACGGGGACGCCGTCGCGGTGGCCGTCGGCGAGGGCGTGCCGGTCGCGGTGGCCGTCGGCGAGGGCGTGCCGGTCGCGGTGGCCGTCGGCGAGGGCGTGCCGGTCGCGGTGGCCGTCGGCGAGGGCGTGCCGGAACCGGTCGCGGTGGCCGTCGGCGAGGGCGTGCCGGAACCGGTCGCGGTGGCCGTCGACGAGGGAGAAGCCGTCGCCTTCCCGGTGCCGGTGGCGGTGGCCGCGGCCGTGGGCGACGGGCTCGATGCCGGAGCCGAGGCAGACGGCGAAGCGGACGGCGCCGCGGAGGTGGCACCCGAGGTGAAGCTGTTCACCGGGTTCAGGTTGTGCCAGCGGTCGCCGCTCTCGTACGCCACGAAGTACGTGTACGTGCCCGCCGGGAAGGTCCGGCTCGCCGGTGTGAAGGTGAGCTGCGACGAGGTCAGCGTCGCGGGAACCGCACCGCGGAAGTCGTAGTGCGCGCCGTCGGCCGACCGCACCGCGACGGTCAGTGCCTGGACCGAGGTCTGGCGGGTGGCGTGCAGCTTCGCGGTCGCCGTCACCGGACTGTCGGCGCCGGGACCGGTGGGCGTGATCGAGATCGAGTCGACCACCACCGGTTCGGCCCGTGCGCCCGGCACGGCCCAGGCGGCCGCGCCGGTTCCGGTGGCAGCCAGCGCGATCCCGAGCGCGAGGAACCGGCGCCGGCCGCCGGTCGTGCTGTGGCGGTGCTTGGAGTGTTTCGGCATACGAGGGAGGACCCTTTCGTCCCCCCTCTGCTGTGGACTCGCAGCAGCCTGAAGGAGGGATGGTCCGTATGCAAGCCTCGATGCCGCGGCCGGACCGGTGGCATCGATCGCCGACCCGGTCAAGTCTCCTGGTCGGACGCCCTTTCGGGACATCGCCGTCGGCCGGTTGTGAGTTGGCGCACAGCCGACCGGCCCGCATCCGCCGTCCACCGCGTGCCGGCGGCGGGCCGACCCGGCACCACGCCCGGGTGCGCACGGCCGACGGTGCCGACGCCCGACGCCGCCGGGCCGGCTACAGAAGTCCGTGCAGCCGGTGCTCGGATCGTCCGTCCGTGCGCCGGATGGCGACGACGGCCGCGTCGTCGCCGAGCCGCCCGCCGGCATGGGCCAGCAGATCGCGGCGGATGTGGTTGACCAGCGCCTCGGGCGTGCTGCCGACCCAGCGGGCGACCCGGTCCGCGAACGGGTAGAACGCACCGGAACGGTCACGGGCTTCGACCACGCCGTCGGTGTAGAGCAGCAGGGTGTCCCCGATCTCGAAGGGGAACGTGTCGTCCGGGTAGTCGGCGGCGGCCAGTACGCCGAGGCCCAGGGGCGGCGCGGCGCCCGCGCCGTCGAGGCTGACCACGCGGTCGTGGCGCAGCAGCAGCGGCGGCGGGTGTCCGCAGTTGGTCATGCGGGCCACCGGGGCATCGTCCGGGATGTCGAGGAACAGGGCGGTGACGAAGTGCTCGGCGGCCTCCCGGTCGGTCTCGGCGAAGTCGACCAGGTACCGGCCGACGTTGTCGTCCAGCGTCCAGGCGAGGTGGGGCAGTGTCTCGTGCTGGGCGGCGATGAGCCGGAAGGCGCTGAGCAACAGGGCGGACTCCCCGACGGCGGCCAGTCCCTTCCCCCGGACGTCCCCGACGATCACGCGCGCGCCGTCGGCCGTGCGGGTCGCCGTGTAGAGGTCACCGCCGATCTGTGCCTCGCGCTCGGCAGCCAGGTACACGGTCGCGATCTGCAGCGGGCCGATCCGCTCGGGAATCGGGCGCAGCAGGGCGCGCTGGGCGGCTTCGGCCACCGACTGGGCCCGGGCGAGCTGCCGGTCGCGGCGTTCCCGCACCACCGCGAAGACCACGACCATCATGCACAGCACGGTGAGGGCGATGAGCTGCGCCGGGTGGTTGCCGGCGGTCAGACCACCGCGCAGGACGGCGATGAGGAGGCCGACGGCGACGGTGAGCGCCGCGACGACGGCGGTCACCCGCGGCCCGGCGAAGGACGGGGTCAGTGCGGGAGCGATCACCAGCAGCGGGCCGAGGCGGATCGACTCGGGCGACCGGACGATCACCACGAGGAGCACCGCGAGGAGGCCGATGGGCACCAGCACCAGGGCCGGGATCCTCCCCCAGGGCCTCTCGCCGACCGAGCGCCGTTCGACGTCCATGCCGTCCAGGATGCGCCAGGCACGGGGACCGGCACGTCCGGCACGGTGCGAGCCCCCCACCGGACCCCCGTACGGCGTACGCCACACAGCGACGGCCCGCACGATCCGGCGTACCGGGCCGGGCCGGTCGCCGAGGCCGTCGACGGCTCCGGCCCGGTCGGCGACGACGACGACGCCGAGCGGACGTTCACCACCGACGGCCTGCGCACCGAACTCCCGGAGCCGGGCGGCCATCTGCTCTGCCTCCTCGACGCGGTCACCGGCCCGGACGAGGAGACCGACCTGCCGGCCGACGTCGAGCGGGCCTGCGAGCGCCCGGGCCAGGCCGGGCCGCGGCCGCGGGCCGTGTCGTGCTTGACTCGTGCGGTCGGCACCAGCACAGTGCGGATCCATGACCACCGACGCGATCTTCCTGGGCTTGGGGCTGACAGCGGTGCTCGCGGTCGGCTCCCAGGTGCTGGCGAGGTGGCTGCGCGTCCCCGCGCTGATCGTCCTGCTACCGGTCGGGTTCACGGCGGGCGCGCTCACCGACGACCTCGACCCCGAGCGGCTGCTGGGCCCGGCCTTCTCCCCCCTGGTGTCGCTCTCCGTGGCGTTGATCCTCTACGACGCGGGCCTCGGCCTGGACCTGAAACACCTCCGGGGACACAACCGGCGCGTCGTGGTCAGGCTGCTCCTGATCGGCGTGGTGGTCACCGGGACGGCCGCCGCCCTCCTCGCGGCACAGTTCCTGGGTATGTCCTCCCGTGCCGCGCTGATGCTCGGCGCGATCCTCGTGGTCAGCGGCCCGACGGTGGTCGGGCCGCTGCTCAACTTCGTGCGCCCGGTGGAGCGGCTGCAGCAGATCCTCACCTGGGAGGGTTCGCTGATCGACCCGATCGGCGCGATCCTGGGCGCCCTGGTCTTCCACTCGGTCATCGCGAGTACCCATGCCCATGTCGGCGAGCGGGCCGGCCAGTTGCTGCTGAGCGTCGCGGTCGGGCTCGCCGGCGCGCTGGTCGGAACGGCGGTGCTGTGGCTGCTGCTGGCCAGGTTCCGGATTCCCGAGCCGCTCGGCACGTCGGTGCAGCTCGCCGCGGTGATCGGCGCGGCGGCGGTCTGCGACGCCCTCCGCGACGACACCGGCCTCATCGCGGCCGTGGCCATGGGCGTGGCCGTCGCCAACCTCCCGTCCTTCGACGTCCCTTCACGCAATCCGTTCTTCGAGATCCTCGTCCAGCTGATCATCGGACTGCTGTTCATCTCCATCTCGGCGACCATCAGCCCGCCCTCGCTCACCGGCCTCCTGCTCCCGACGCTCGGCCTGGTCGCCGTGCTGGTCGTCGTTGTCAGACCGCTGGTGGCGGCGCTGTCCACGCTCGGAACCGACCTTCCGCAGGGCGAACGCGCCTTCATCGGCTGGATGGCCCCGCGCGGCATCGTCGCGGCAGCCACGGCCTCGACCTTCTCCACGACGTTGGTCGCGGACGGTGTCGGCGGGGCCGCGAAGATCCTTCCCGTGACCTTCCTGGTCATCGTCGCCACGGTGGCGGTCTACGGATTCACCGCGGTACCGGCCGCGAGGTTGCTGGACGTCAGGCGTTCCGCCCGCTCGCGGCCCTTGCTGGTCGGCGGCGCGCTCTGGGTGGTGGAACTCGGCCAGGTCCTCCGCTCGGCGGGCCTGGACGTGCTGATGTGGGCCGGCCTCGAACCGGAGCGCGAACGGATCAGGGCGACCGGCCTGGAGCTGGCGCCGGGTGAGCTGCTGGCGGCGGCCACCGGGCAGGGCGCGGAACTGGAGGGCATCACGGCCGTCCTGCTGCTGACCGACGAGGACGACTTCAACGCGCTCGCCGCGACGATCCTGCAGGGCAGCGTCGAGGGCGCGGTCTACCGTCTGGGGCCGCCCCGCGGCAGCCACGGAGTGGTGGCGCCGTACACCGGCGGCGAGATCCTCTTCGGTGAGCCCCTGGTCCGGCCGGAGCTGGCCCGCCGGTACGCCGACGGGGCGCCGGTCGTGGCGAGGCCCGGAGCCGGGGCGATCCCGGCCGGGTACGACCTGCTGTTCCGGATCCGGTCGGACGGCGCGCTCGCCCCGGCCGTGGGCGGCCGCCTGCCGGACGAGGAGGCCGGGGACGTCCTGGTCCTGCTCGGCCCGGCCCGGCGGCCCGAGCCGGGCTGAGCCCGGGCCCGGTGGCGACCCGGGCGACGTCCCCGGCCACGACCGGGCCGTTCGGAGCGTCAGGCGACCGGGTCGTACCAGTCGTCGCCGGCGGGCAGCAACGCGTCGGCCTGCGCCGGGCCCCAGCTGCCCCGGGCGTACGGATGCACCGGCGCGGCGTCCCCCAGCACCGGGTCGACGATCCGCCAGGCGGCCTCCACGGTGTCCTGCCGGGCGAACAGCCAGCGGTCCCCGTCGAGGGCGGCTCCGATCAGCCGGTCGTAGGGGCGCATGTCGGATCCCGGCTGCTGCGCGAAGGCCAGTTCCTCGTGCTGGACCGCCCAGCCCGCGCCGGGGCGCTTCCCGGCGAGGGTGAGCGCCACCCGGGTCTCCGGCCAGACCCGGAACCTCAGGGCGTTCACGGCCTGGACGGGTCGGAGGCCGAACACGTCGTGGGGCGCAGCACGGAACTTGATGGTGACCTCCGTGGCGGTGACCGGCAGGCACTTGCCCGCCCGGATGACGATCGGCACGTCCGCCCAGCGCCAGGAGTCGGACGCGAGCCGGACGGCGGCGTAAGTCTCCACCGTCGACCCCGGATCGACCCCGGGCACCTGGTGGTACCCCTCGTACTGGCCGCGCACGGTGTTCCCGGGCGTGAGCGGGCGCAGCGAGGACACCAGCTGGGCCTTGGTGTCCCGCCACGAGGACAGCCCCTCGCCGGACGGCGGGTCGGCGAGGACGCTCGCGAGGACCTGGAGCATGTGGTTCTGCACCACGTCCCGGATCGCACCGGTGCGGTCGTAGAACCTGCCGCGGTCGGAGACGTCGAAGGACTCGGCCATGGTGATCTGGACGCTCTCGACGTGCGTCCGGTTGAGCAGCGGTTCGACCACCGAGTTGGCGAACCGCGCGAACAGCACGTTCTCCACCGGGTCGAGCCCGAGCCAGTGGTCGACGCGGTAGATCGCGTCCTCCGGGAAGTACTCGTGCATGGTGGCGTTGAGCCGCCCGGCGCTCTCCAGGTCCGTCCCGAACGGCTTCTCGACCATCACCCGGGCGCCCTTGGCGCGGCCGGCCGTCGCGATGCCCCTGGCGATGCGTCCGAACAGCGGGGGCGGCACCTCCAGGTAGTACAGGGCGTCGCCGCCGGGGCCCATGGCCTCGGACATCGCCGTGTAGGTGGCGTCGTCGTCGAGGTCGCCGTCGACGTAGCGCAGCAGTCGGAGCATCTTCTGCGCGGCCGCGCCGTCCGGGTCCATGCCGTTGAGGCGCAGCGAGGCCGCCGCGTAGTCGCGGAACTGCTCCAGGCCCCAGCCGCTCTTGGCCACCCCGACGACGGGGACGTCGAGCACCCCGCGCTCGACCAGGCCGACCAGCGCCGGGAAGGTCTCCAGTTTGGCCAGGTCACCGGTCGCGCCGAAGATCACCAGCGCGTCCATCCGATCGGTCGCCATCTCGGTCTCTCCTGCTCTACTTCAGTCGGGCGGCGATGACGTCGCCGACCCGAAGGGCGTTGGCGATAGCGGTCAGTGACGGGTTCACCGCGCCGATGCTGGGGAAGAAGCTGGTGTCCACGACGTAGAGGTTGTCGAGGTCGTGGGCCTTGCAGTCCACGTCGAGGGCGGAGCTCCGGGGATCGGTACCGAAGCGCACGGTGCCGGCCTGGTGGGCGGTGGCGCCGATGGGCATGCCCTTGTGCAGGTAGATGCTGTGCGGCAGCAGGTGGTGCTCGTGCATGCCGAGGTGGCCGAGCATGCCCTGGAGCTTGTGCCGGAGCCGTTCCAGCCCGGCGATGTTGTTCTTCTCGTCGAGGGCCAGGTGGATGTCGCCGTCCCGGTCGAGGGTGACCCGGCTCTCCGGCAGCGGGAGGTCCTCCCCGCACAGCCAGAAGTCGACCGAGTGGTGCGCGAGCATCTCGAAGGGCAGGTCGGGGGTGACCGCGCCCGCCCAGCGCGGCGCCTCGCCGTGGATCTGGTCGGTGTCGGACTTGCCGAGCATCTGGACGCCGCCGAGCGGGAAGTCCCAGTCGTCGGCGCCCAGGTACCAGTCGTGCAGGGCGAGGGTCTTCTGGAAGCGGGTGGGGTTGGGCTCCTTGGAGACCGCCATCAGCGCCAGGTTGTTGTGCCGCATGTAGTGGCGGCCCACCACGTCCGAGCGGTTGGCCAGGCCGCCCGGGTGCGCGTCGTTCGCCGAACGGAGCAACAGGGCAGCGGAGTTGACCGCCCCGCAGGCCACCACCACGATGTCCGCGCGGAAGGCCGTCGTGGTCCCGTCCGCGAGTTCGGCGACGACCCCGGTGACGGTGCGTCCGGTCGGGTCGGTCTCCAGCCGCCGCACGTTCGCGCCGGTCACCATCGTCACGTTGCCGTGTTCCAGTGCGGGATCGACGCAGATCACCTGCGCGTCGGACTTGGCGCCCAGCAGGCACGGGAAGCCGTCCACCCGGTCGCAGCGGATGCAGGCGCTGGTGCGGGTGGGCCGGCCGTCGCCGTCCTGGGTGAGGTCCACGCCGATCGGCAGGTGGAACGGGTGCAGCCCCTTCTTCTCCAAGTCGTCGCTGAGCTGCTGGATGCGGGGCTCGTGCTCCACCGGCGGGTGCGCGTACTGGGCGCCCGCCGGGCCCTCGGTCGGGTCCTCGCCGTGCCGCCCGTGGACCAGGTAGAGGTGCTCGGCCTGCGTGTAGTACGGCTCCAGGTCCTCGTAGCGGATCGGCCAGGCGGGCGAGATCCCGCCGTGGTGGCGGAGTTCGCCGAAGTCCTCGGGGCGCAGCCGGAACAGCGCGGCGCCGTAGAACTTGGTGTTGCCGCCGACGTAGTAGTTCACCTCGGGCGGGAACCGGTCGCCGTTCTTGTCGTACCAGAACTCGGGGGCGCGGTACCTGCCCGTGACGAAGACCGCGGTGGAGTCCCAGTTGTCCCGCTCCCTCGGCAGGTAGTCCCCGCGTTCCAGGATCAGGACGCGTCTGCCGGTGGGGGCGAGCCGGTGGGCGAGCGTGCCTCCGCCCGCGCCGGTGCCGATCACGATGACGTCGTAGTGCTGGTCGTCGGCCACGCCGGGTCACGTCCTTCTCGCCGTTGGGGACATCGGGCATTCACTGCAAGACCGGAAGGCAACGGGCGCTCGTGCGGTCCACGGAACGACGGCTTCCAGGCGCGTCCGCGTTCACCCGATCGCCCCCGTCGCGGGCTCCGGCCCCGGCTACGGGCTGCGGGCTGCGGTCAGCGGGGTGACCGTCACAGGACCGCGATCGGGTTGACCGGGGAGCCGGTGGCGCCCGGCAGCCGGAGCGGGGCCACCACGCAGAGGAACGCCCACCGCCGCTCCCGCGCGCAGACCGGAGCCAGTTCCTCGAAGCACAGGTAGTCCAGCAGGTGCAGCCCCATCGCGTGCACGGCCAGGACGTGCACCGGGAAGTCGACGCCCCGGGTCGAGCTCGGGGCGGTGTCGCTGTTCCCGTCGCTGCCGAGTACGCAGACCCGGCGGTCCGCCAGGAACCCCAGCGCGGACGGATGGAGCCCGGCGCGCGCCCCCGCGGCGGGCCACGCCCCGAGCTCGGTGCGGCGCCTGCGGTGGCCCACCCGGACGAGGAGCAGGTCGCCCTCGCCCACCCGGACGCCCTGGGCGGCCTCGGCGGCGGTGAGGTCCTCCGCGGTGACGTGGTCCCCGGGCTCCAGCCACGGCACGCCGCGCAGCCTCGGGACGTCGAGCAGGACACCGCGGCCGACGATCCCGTCCCGGGCCACCTCGACGGACAGCGCCGCGGCCCCGGACTCCGTGACGCCGTCCACCGGCACGCCGCCGTGCAGGGTGCCGTCGTAGACCACGTGGCACAGGGCGTCGAGGTGACTGTCGGCGTCGCCGTGCACGTTCATGGCGAAGCGGTCCATCGCGAAGTCGAGCCCGTCCGACCGGCCGTCCGGCACCGCCGTCATCCGGTGCTGCGCCGGCTCGGGGTTGTCCGGTCCCGGCAGGGTCTCCACGGGCGCGGCGAGGCCGACCGTACGGCCCGTCCGCACCACGCCGGCGGCGGCCGCCACGCGTTCGGGGGTGAGCGCCACCAGCGCGCCGCGCTCGCCGGCGGCCCACGCCGAGCGCGAGCGCAGCGTCCGGTACAGCGCGCCGAAGTCGGCCTCGCTCAGCGTGGGCTGTTCCGTGGTCATCCGCGCCGCTGCTGCCTGTCGAGCGCTTCGTCGAGCGTGGTGGCGGCCATGATCAGCGCGAGGTGGGTGAACGCCTGTGGGAAGTTGCCGAGTTGCTCACCACTGGGCCCGATCTCCTCGGCGAACAGCCCGACGTGGTTGGCGTAGGTGTGCATCTTCTCGAAGGTGTAGCGCGCCTGGCGCAGCCGCCCCGCCCTGGCCAGCGCGTCCACGTACAGGAAGGTGCACAGGCTGAACGTGCCTTCCGAACCGCGCAGGCCGTCCGGCGAGGCGGCCGGGTCGTAACGGTAGACCAGGCTGTCGGAGACCAGCTTGCGCTCCATCGCGTCCAGGGTGTTCAGCCAGCCCGGACTCCTCGGCGCGATGAACCGGAGCCGGGGGATGAGCAGCAGCGAGGCGTCCAGGACGTCGCCGTCGTAGTGCTGGACGAGCGCCTGTTCGGTCTCGCTCCACCCCTGCTCCATGACCTGTTCGAGGATGGCGTCGCGGGCCGCCGTCCAGCGCGACGTGTCGGCGGGCCTGCTGTACTCGCGCGCCAGGTGCAGGGCCCGGTCGAGCGCGACCCAGCACATCACCCGGCTGTAGGTGAAGTTCTGACGCCCGCCGCGGGTCTCCCAGATGCCCTCGTCCGGCCGGTCCCAGGTGTCGGCCAGCCAGTCCACGGTGCGGGCGAGACCCTTCCAGCCGTGGTAGCCCGACTGCACGCCGAGTTCCTGGCCCTCCGCCAGGGCGTACATCGCCTCACCGTAGATGTCGAGCTGCAGCTGGTCGGCGGCGGCGTTCCCGGCGCGCACCGGGTAGGAGCCGCGGTAGCCCTCCAGGTGCCCCAGGATCTCCTCGGTGAGGTTGGGGTCCCCGTCGACCCGGTACATGATCTGCAGGCGCTCCCCGGGGGAGTCCGCCAGGTCGTGCATCCGGTCCCCGAGCCACTTGGTGAACCTGGCCGCCTCCTCGACGAACCCGAGGTCGAGCAAGGCCCGGACCGACAACGAACCGTCGCGGACCCAGGAGTAGCGGTAGTCCCAGTTGCGCTCACCGCCGACCTGCTCGGGCAGGCCCATGGTGGCGGCGGCGATCGGCGCACCCGTGGGCGAGTACGTGAGCAGCTTGAGGGTGATCGCCGAGCGATTCACCATGTCCGGCCAGCGGCCCCGGTAGTGGGAGGTGCGCACCCATGCCTGCCAGAACTCGCCGACCTCCCACATCCGCTCGTGGAACGCGCCGAGTTCGAGCGGGGCGGGCGCCTCGCCGTCGGGTCCGCAGACCGTCAGGACGGCAACGGCGGACTCGCCCGCGTTCAGGACCACCTCGCCGCGGACGTCGTCGCCCTCCCGCTCCAGCGGGAAGGTGCTCTGCAGGTGCGCGGCGATGCCCGGCGCGTGGAACGAGGCGCCCTCGGGGACCAGCCGCAGCTCGTGGGCGGCCCGCCCGTAGTCGAACCGCGGCCGGCACTCCAGGGTGAACCGGACCCTGCCGCGCACCGCCCGCACCAGCCTGACCAGGGTGTGCCGGTCGGTGGGGCGGTTCGTGCGGTCCGGCGGCATCCAGTCCACCACCTCGCCGACCCCGTCCGGCGACATGAACCGGGTGACCAGCACCGCCGTGTCCGGGTAGTAGAGCTGCTTGCGGGTGTCCTCGGGGTGCTCGGGCGACAGGCGGAAGTAGCCGCCCCGGTCGTGGTCCAGCAGCGCGGCGAACACGCTCGGTGAATCGAACCGCGGGGCCGCGAACCAGTCGACGACGCCTTCCGCGGACACCAGCGCCGTGGTCTGCAGGTCCCCCACGAGGCCGTGATCGGCGATGAGCGGGTAGCGCTCCATGGCGATTCTCCGAAGGTCGGCGGAACTCCGTCCGATGAAAATCCTTCTCCAGCCACTGTCCGATATGTTCGGCCTGCGCGCGCGATGGGACCGCCGGGCCGGCCCGGGCCCCGCGGCGATCCCGAGCAGTGGAGGCCTGGATGGACCTGATCCACGTCCGCGCGGTGAGCCCGCCCGAGCTCACCGAGCGGATCGTCGGCCTGCTGGCCGAGGATCCCTTCGTGTTCAACCTCGTGGTCCAGCGCGGACTGGCGCACCACCCCCACGGCGACGCCGTCCAGTGCGACGTCCTCAAGGGCGCGGCCGACGACGTGCTCCGCGGCCTCCGGGAGCTGCACCTGGACCGGCACGGCTCGATCGTGATCGAGCAGGTCGACATGGCCTTCTCCGAGCGGGCGGCGGCCGCCGAGACCGAACAGCTCGGGCCGCTCGCCCACGCGCCCCTGTGGGCGGCCGTC
Source organism: Kitasatospora sp. NPDC048545 (assembly GCF_040651155.1). Lineage (NCBI taxonomy): Bacteria > Bacillati > Actinomycetota > Actinomycetes > Kitasatosporales > Streptomycetaceae > Kitasatospora > Kitasatospora sp. NPDC048545. The sequence goes on along the minus strand of NZ_JBEZIQ010000045.1, from coordinate 43,364 downwards.
GAGGCCCGGATCCGCGCCGAGGGGACGTACCTGCCGAGCTTCTACGCCTACCTCGTCATCGCGGGCCTGATCGGCGCGGTCGGGATCCTCACCAACTCCCAGATCCTGATCGTCGCCGCCATGGTGGTCGGGCCGGAGTACGGGGCCATCACCGCCATCGCGCTCGGCCTCGACCGCGGCGTCCGGCGCAGCGTCCGGCGGGGCGTGCGGGCCCTCGCCCTCGGGTTCGCGCTGGCCATCGTGACCACCTTCGCGTTCGCCCTGCTGATCCGCGGCGCGGGGCTCCAGCCGAAGGCCTTCACCCTGGGCATCCGGCCGGTCTCCAACCTCATCGACACGCCCAACTTCTTCTCGGTCGCCGTCGCCGTCCTGGCAGGAATCGTCGGCATCCTCTCCCTGACCGAGGCGAGGACCAGCGCGCTGCTGGGCGTCTTCATCTCGGTGACCACCATCCCCGCGGCCTCCGACCTGGCGGTCTCCTGCGCGTTCGGCAGCTACCGCGAGGCCTGGGGCTCCTTCCTCCAACTGCTCCTCAACATCGTCGTCCTGGTGGTGATGGGCGTCCTCGTGCTGCGGCTCCAGCGCGCCGTCTGGCGAAGGATCGGCGCCTCACGACGCCGAACCGGGTGAGTCGACGCAGCCGACGGGCGCACGGGCCCCGGGCAGCGCCGTCGCTGTCACCCGAGGTCGAGCAGCTGCTCGTAGAACCCGCCGGAGCCCAGCTCGCGGTCGACGAGGTGCAGCTCCGAGATCCAGTGGCAGGTCTGCCCGCGCCGGTCGGAGCGGCGCAGCGGAGCGTCGTTCTCCGGGGTGATGTACGAGTCGGCCTTGGCACCGTCTTGGTCTCGTGCGGGAACTCCCGGGACCACGGTCCGGCACCCTCAGCCCGGGGCAGCAGCTCCGGTGGACGTCCGGACGGACCTGCTTGCCGGGTGGCCACCCGAACCGCTGCCCGCGCCGCGAGCGAATTCCGGCCCTCGCGCAGCGGAACGCTCGCCTCGGGACCGGGGGCGGAACTCCCGGTCAGGTGACCAGGCCGTGGCGGTAGGCATAGACGACGGCCTGGACGCGGTCGCGGAGTTGAAGTTTGGTGAGGATGCGGGAGACGAAGGTCTTGACGGTCTCATGGCTGATGACGAGGGTTGCGGCGATCTCGCTGTTGGAGAGGCCGTCGGCGATGAGGCGGAGGACTTCCAGTTCACGAGGTGTGAGCGGGGTGTCTCGGTGGGTCTTCTCGGCGGGACGGATGCGGGCGGCGTAGCGCCCGACGAGTCTGCGTGTCACGTCGGGGTCGAGGAGGGCCGCGCCGGTGGCCACGGTCCGGATGCCGTGGAGCAGCCGGTCCGGAGGGGCGTCCTTGAGGAGGAATCCGCTGGCACCGACGCGCAGTGCCTCGTAGACGTATTCGTCCAGGTTGAACGTGGTCACCACGAGGACTTTGACGGGGTGGGGCACTCCGGCGCCGGCCAGCAGGCGGGTGGCTTCGAGGCCGTCGAGGACCGGCATGCGGATGTCCATCACGACGACGTCGGGTCGTACCTTGCCGGCAAGGTCGACTCCGGTCCGTCCGTCTCCGCACTCGCCCGCCACCTCCATGTCGGGCTGGGCGCCGATGATGGTGACCAGGCCGGTGCGGACCAGCATCTGGTCGTCGCAGACCAGGACCCGGATCGGTGCGCTCACGAGGTGCCGTCGGCGGGGATGCGTGCCCGCACGGTGAAGCCGCCGTCCGGGCCGAGGCCGGCGCTGAAGTCACCGCCCAGGACGTCGACGCGCTCGCGCAGGCCCGCCAGGCCCCGTCCGCTGCCGGCGGCGACGGCAGTGGCGCGTGAGCCGGTTCCGTCCGTGGTGACCTCCACGGTGATCTCCCTCGTGCCGCGCTGCATCTGCACGGAAGTGCGGCTGCCGTGAGCGTACTTGAGGGCGTTGGTCAGTGCTTCCTGCACCACCCGGTAGGCGACGAGGTCGGCGCTTCCGGTCGAGGCCGGCGGCGTGCCCCGCTCGGTGAAGTCCACGGGCTGTCCGGCCCGGCGGGTCTGCTCGACGAGCGTGAGGACCTTGCCGACGGCCGGTGTCCTGGCCTGCGCGGCCTCCGCCGGGCCAATGCCGTGGCCGACTCCGTGGTCGGTGCCGTGGTCGGTGTCGTGGCCGACGCCGTGGCCGGGGTTGAGCAGGTCCAGCAGGTGACGCAGGTCGGTGAGGGCGCGGCGGCCGGTGTCGCTGACAGCGGTCAGGGACTGCTCCAGCCGCTCGGGAGCGGCAGTCAGGTAGCGGGCGGCTTCGGCCTGTACGACCATCGCGGTCACGTGGTGGGTCACCACGTCGTGCAACTCGCGGGCGATGCGGATCCGTTCGGCGGTACGGGTCCCGGCGGCCACACGCTCGCGGCGTGCGGCCTCCGCGGCCCGTGTGGAACGCAGCCACGCCCCGGCTCCCCAGGCCAGGGCGAGCGTCAGGTAGAACGTCACGAAGTCCGTCGCCGTCTCGCCGCCCGAACCGAGCCGGGCGAGCGCGATCGCCAGCGACACGTACACCGCGGACAGGAGGACCACGGTGGTGCGCCGACGCTGTTCCAGATGGGAGCCCGCACTGATCAGCGCGACGGGCAGGGCGGTACCGGCGGCCGAGTGGTAGCCGCACAACTGGTCGAGGGCGAAGCCGCACGCCACCAGGGCCAGACAGATGACCGGCCACCGCCGGCGCACCACGAGGGAGAGGCATTCGAACGCGAGGGCCACGACGGCCAGCGCGTCGAAGGGGCGGGTCGGCAGGTCCCCGACCTGCGTCCCGTGGCCGCGCAGTCCCGGCAGGAACGACGCGACCAGGAACAGTGCCCCGAGAGGGAGGTCACGGAGGGTGACGTCGAGCCGGCGCCACACCTGACCGGCCTCCTGAAGGCTCATCACCGGGCGAGTGTAGCGAGGGCGTCGACACGCTCGGCACGCTGCCGGGGGACGATGTGGCCGCGCCGACGGGCCAGCCGCAGGAAGACGACCATGAGCAGCGCGCCGAACAGCGTCGCGTACACACTGGCCTCCGGGCCGAACTCGCCACCGGTGATCAGCTTGGCCCCCGCCGTCGAGGCGTCCAGCAGTCCGTGCGTGTCGCCGTTGCCCGAGACCTCGGTGCCGAAGATGCCGGACTCCGCGAAGTTCCAGCCGAAGTGCAGGCCGATCGGCAGCCACAGGGAGCGGGTGGCGGCGTACGCGGCGGCGAGCATGCCGCCGGCCTCGATCGCGATGGCGACGGCGCCCAGCACGGTGGCGTCCTGGTTGAGCAGGTGGGCCGCGCCGAACACCGTGCCGGACAGGGCCAGCGCGATGTACGTTCCGAGGCCGCGCTCCACGAGCCGGAAGAGCAGGCCGCGGAACATCAGTTCCTCCGTGACGGCGGCGCCCGCCATGAAGCCGACCAGCCCGATCGCCCCTGTCGGCGAGCCGAAGCCGTGGACCTTGTAGTCCCCGAGGACGTAGATGTTCGCGATGACGGACCCGAACATCGCGACCCCGATCACCAGGCCCCGCAGGAGCGCCCCGGGCGCTCCCTCGCGGGCCAGTTCCGTGACCGGGCGCCCCTCGGTACGCCCCACGACCCATCGGTAGACGAGCACCGAGAGCACGACCGTCAGGCCGCCCACGAGGAGCGAGAGCCACGGATCGTCCTGGACCGCGGTGGCACCTTGACCGCCGACCGCACCGGCCAGGACCACGGCCAGGATCTGCCACACCGGTTTCATGACGACTCCTTCTTTCGGTTCCGTTTCCGGTTCCTTGTCCGGTCCGCGGCCAGGGCGCCGCGGCTGAACCGAACGCTAGGGAAACGGTGATCGGGAATCGTCACCTCACAGAGGACACCTGCACGTAGCTCTCATGGGGGACAGACCCCCAGCCTCCTCTCCCGGGGCGCCAGGATCTGCTTGCGGACACCCTGACGCGGCCGGCGGCGGAACAGTCCGCAGATCGTCTGCCATGGTCCGTACTCCGGCGGAACGTCCCGCGACGGGGCGCGGCCGAACCGCTGGTGACCCACTGGCTGCATCGCCATTTCGACGCCGGAGCCGGCGCTCAGATCAGGTACAGGGTGCGCTTCGAGAACGGGTTTGTTCTCGGCGGTATCGAAGAAGGCCGGCTGACCGGAGCCTGAGTATCTGCCGCCGCGCCAATCCGCCCCTCCTCAGGCCGGGTAGCCGATCGAGCCCGGCGGCGGGCAGGGGATGAGCGCGGTTCCGGCGCCGGGACGTTCCACGAAGGCCCGGGCCTCGACAGCCTGCCGGCGCCGGGTTTCCAGCTCGTCGGCGTGCCAGGCGTCGCCCATGGCACGGGGGTAGTCCCACGAGTCGTCGTTGAGACTGAGGCCGGTGTTGCCGGAACTGCGCTGGAACTCCGCCTCCGAGCGCGCGGCACCCGGTTCTTTGCCGGCCCCCGTCCCGCTCGAGTTCGAGTCAGGTCCGAGGGGACGGAGCCGGGTTGGCAGCCTCGATGCCGCCCAGGATGAGGTCGATACCGGCCAGGAACTGCTCCCGGTCGTCGTGCTCGGGCAACTGCGCCGCCACCCGGTGCACGAACGGGTACCGAGCCGGATCGAGCTGGGCCCACTGCTGGGCGATCTCACCCAGGAAGGCCGTCCGATCGGTCCTGTGCGCGTACAGGCGGGCGTTGGCGGCGTTCTGTCCGGCGACGCCGAGGACATGGATCACGAGCGTGGACGTGGCGTCGAACTGCGCCCCCTCGGGCACACCGAGCCCCTCCAGCCGGCTGCCGAAACCCTCGAAGATCTGCGGAATCGCGGCCAGCCACGGCGCGCGGGAGAGCTGGGTGCCGACCCAGGGGTGTGCGTCGATCGCGTCGAAGAGCCCGAGCGCGAGGGTCCGGATCGCCTCCCGCGGACGCGTGCCGCCGGGCACGTCCGCCATGACCCGGGCGATCACGTCGTTGGTGGCCGCCGCCAGCAGGTCGTCCTTGTTGGCGACGTGCCAGTAGATCGCCCCGCTTCCGGTGGCCAGGTGGGCCGCGAGCGTGCGGAAGGTCAGCGCGCCCTCGCCGTCGGAGTCGAGGATCTCGATCGCCGCCTCCACGATCCGTTCCTTCGACAGCGCGTCCGTGCGCCGTACAGCCCGCGGCTTCTTGATGGCCATGAACACAGTTTGACATGAATGGATCGCCGTTCCAACATGAGAATGGAACAACGTTCCACCATGGCTTCGAAGGGAACACCATGACGACACCGGTCACGATCATCGGCGCGGGCCTGGGCGGCCTCACCCTTGCGCGGGTCCTGCACGTGCACGGCATCCCCGCCACCGTCCACGAGGCCGACCCCTCCGCCGAGTCCCGCACCCAGGGCGGCCAGCTCGACATCCACGAGGAGGACGGACAGCGTGCCCTCGCGGACGCCGGCCTCACCGACGAGTTCCGCGCGATCATCCACGAGGGCGGCGACGCCGCCCGGGTGCTCGACCAGCACGGCACGCTGCTGCTGGACGTCCCCTCCGACGGCACCGCCGTACGCCCCGAGGTGCTCCGCGGCGACCTGCGCCGGATCCTGCTCGACTCCCTGCCCGAGGGAACGGTGCGCTGGGGCAGCAAGGTCACCGACGTCCGGCCGCTCGGCAACGGCCGGCACGAGCTGACCTTCACCGACGGCTCGACCGAGACCAGCAACATCCTGGTCGGCGCGGACGGCGCCTGGTCCAGGGTCCGGCCGCTGCTCTCCGACGCCCGGCCCGGCTACACCGGCACGACGTTCGTCGAGACCTACCTGCACAACGTCGACGAGCGGCACCCCGCGACGGCCGCCCTGGTCGGCCGAGGCGCCATGTACGCACTCGCCCCCGGCAAGGGGATCGTCGCCCACCGTGAGGCGGGTGGCATCCTCCACACCTACGTCGAGCTGAACCGTTCGGCCGAGTGGATCGCCGCCACGGACTTCACCGACACCGCGGCCGCGACCGCCCGGGTCGCGGCCGAGTTCGACGGGTGGACGCCGCACCTCACCGCGCTGATCACCGACGGCGAGACCGCCCCGGTGGCACGCATGATCCACACCCTCCCCGACGGACACCGCTGGGACCGGGTGCCCGGTGTGACGCTGCTCGGCGACGCCGCGCACCTGATGCCGCCGTCCGGCGACGGCGCCAACCTGGCGATGTTCGACGGTGCCGAACTCGGCAAGGCCATCGCCCAGCACCCCGACGACGTCGAAGCGGCGCTCGCCGCCTACGAGAAGGAGCTCTTCCCGCGCAGCGAGGCCTTCTACGCCGACGCCCACGAGATTCTTGACCTCTGCCTCGGCGAGCGCGCACCGCAGAGCTTGGTCGACTTCTTCAGCGGGCACCCGGGGGAACACGACGAGGCGGTGGCACAGTCCTGAAGGTGACCGCCGCGTTCGGACGACCGGGGGGCGGCCGAGCTCGTCCTCACCAGGTGAACCCGTGGAACGTCGACCCTGCGCACGGGCGGTGCTGCATGAGAGCCCCGGCCCACGCCTCCCGGTCGTGGGGCGCAGGACGAAGGGACGGCTGCACCGATCGCTTCTCGGACCCACCGGCTACCGGGCCGTGCCATCCAGATGGCCTCTCTGCCGTTGCCGAACGGTCATACATCCCCCGGCGCCGGGCAGGGCCGCGAGGACGACTTGAGCCCAACTACTGTGGACTGTGGGCCCGGTGGGCGGCGATCAGGTCGCGGTACCAGGCGCAGGACGCCCTCGGTCACCGCTGGTCCACGGCCGACGACAGGCCTGCGGTGCGCGCGGCGACGCCCGCCTGGACTGCGAAGACGCGGTCCCGCGCGTGCTGGTCGAGCGCGTGGAAGTGGCCGTGTGCCTCAAGGGTGACGAAGCCGTGCACGGTGGCCCAGGCCAGCATCAGGGCTTCCGCCGCGTCCGGCACCAGCGGGCTGCCGAGCCGGCCGCGTTCGGCCGTGTCGGCGACGAGTTCGGCCATGTGCTCCATCGCCCGCCGGCCGGCCGCCACGGTCGGTCCGTCCGGTGGGGCCGCGTACCCGGGCACGGGGGAGCCGAAGATGAGGGCGAAGCGCTCCGGATTCCGCTGCGCCCAGGTGCGGTAGGCAATGCAGGTGGCCACGAAGCGTCCGTCCGGGTCGTCCGGCGGCACGGTCTCGCGGGTCGCCGTCAACGCGTCCGACAGGCTGTCGTACGAGTCGGCGACCAGGGCGGTGAGCAGCTCGTCCCGGTCGGCGAAGTAGCGGTACAGCGCGGGCGGGGTCATCCCCATGCTGCGGGCGATGTCGGTGAAGCGGAGGTTCGCGGCGCCGCGCTCGACGATCAGGCTCAGGGCCGCGCGCTTGATCTCCTCCACCGTGTCGGCGCGCAGCCGCTCACGGCGGCTCCGCCCCCCGCTCCCATCCGTCGACCCACCCGTCATCGCATCTCCATCCGCTCGCTGCGCCAGTCACCGCGTTGACAATCCGTACCCGCCGAGGGAAACGTTACGCTTCGTAAGGCGCGTTATGAAGCGTAACGCTTTGCCTGGGGGCGGAGCCCCTGACGACGCACGGAGGACCACATGTCCCAGGGACTGCGCGAGGATCGGCGGACAGCCGCCGGGGAGAGCGGGTCACACAGGCCCGGCCCGCTCGGCCGAATAGCCGGTTGGAGCTTCCGGAACCGGGGCCGCACAGTACTGCTCTGGCTGCTCGCCGCCGGCGCGGCCTTCGGCCTCTCGGCCGGCCTCGGCGCCAAGTACAGCGCCGACTACACCGCGCCCGGCTCGGACTCCAAGCAGGCCCAGCAGCTGCTGGCACGGGACTTCCCCGGGCTGGGCGGTGAATCGATCAGCCTGGTGCTGACCTCCGACGGCAGCGTGACCGACACCGCCACCCGCGACCGGGTCAAGGACCTGCTCGCCCGGATGGCCGAGGTGCCGCACGTCAGCAACATCGACGACCCGTACGGCCCGCGCGGCAAGGTGTCGGCCGACGGCCGCACCGCCCTCGGGCAGATCCACCTGGACGTCGCCGTCGCCCCCGACATGCCGAAGGCGGACACCCAGCGGCTGCTCGACCTCGCCCGCCCCGTCGGCGGCGGCCTGCGCGTCCACCTCGGCGGCATGACGGTCCAGCAGGCCGAGCAGGGCGCGATCGGCTCGGAGGGCATCGGCATCGCGGCCGCCGCCCTGATCCTGGTGATCACCTTCGGCTCGGTCGTGGCCGCCAGCCTGCCGCTGCTCACCGCGCTCGGCGGGCTCGCGGTCAGCAGCGCCCTGCTGCCGGTCCTCGCCGCGATCATGCCGGTCCCGGACTGGTCGACCTCGCTCGCCGCGATGCTGGGCATCGGCGTCGGCATCGACTACGCGCTGCTGCTGGTCACCCGGTTCCGCGAGTGGCGCGCCGAGGGGCTCGAACCCGAGGCCGCCACGGTCGCCGCGCTGGACACCGCGGGCCGCGCGGTCGTGGTCGCCGGAATGACCGTGGTGGTCAGCATGCTCGGGCTGTTCGCGATGGGCCTGTCGTTCATGCGCGGCGCCGCGGTCTCGGCGATCCTCTCCGTGCTCGTCGTGATCGCCGCGTCCGCCACGCTCTTCCCCGCCCTGCTCGGCTACCTCGGCCGACACATCGAGCGCCTCCGGCTGCCCCTGCCCCAGCGCCGCGCCGCCCGGGGCGAGAGCCCCGTGGGCGCCGGCTGGCTGCGCTGGAGCAGGCTCGTCGAGCGTCACCGCGTCCTCGGTGCCGTCACCGGGGTCGTCGTCCTGCTGGCGCTCGCGGCGCCGTTCCTGGGCGTGCGCTTCGGCTTCCCCGACGCGGGCAACGACCCCGCCGGGCGCTCGAACCGGCTGGCGTACGACACGGTGGCCACCGGCTTCGGACCGGGCAGCAACGGACCGCTGGTCCTGGTCGCCGAGTTGGCGCCGGGCACCCCCGCCGACGCGACGGCCGCGCTGCCCACCGTGCTTGAGGCGGTGCCCGGCGTCACGGCGGTGACCCCTGCGGTGCCCGGCTCCGACGGCCGCTCGCTGCTGCTCACTGTCGTCCCGGACAGCGGTCCGCAGTCCAGCGAAACCAAGACCCTGGTCCGCGACCTCCGCGATCACGTCATCCCGGGTGCGGTCGGCCCCGGCGTCCGGGTGCACGTCGGCGGGGCGACCGCCAGCGCGATCGACAGCACCGACAACATCGCCCGCCGCATCCCGCTGCTGGTCGGCGGCGTGGTCACGGTGTCGATGCTCCTGCTCCTGGTGGCCTTCCGCAGCCTCGCCGTCGCCCTCAAGGCCGCTGTGATGAACCTGCTCTCCGTCGGCGCCGCGTACGGCGTGGTCGCCCTCGTCCTCGAAGGCGGCACCGCCGGCCGGTTGATCGGCATCGACAGCCCCACCCCGCTGCCGGCCTTCGTCCCGGTGCTGACCTTCGCCGTCCTGTTCGGCCTCTCGATGGACTACGAGGTCTTCCTGGTGAGTCGGATGCGTGAGGCCTGGCTGCGCACCGACGACAACGCGGAGTCCATCGTCCGCGGACTGGCGGGCACCGCGCGGGTGATCACCGCGGCGGCGGCCATCATGGTCGCCGTGTTCGCGGCCTTCGTCCCGGCGCCCGACCTGCCGATCAAGGTCATCGGCGTCGGCATGGGGTCGGCCATCCTGATCGACGCCACGCTGGTCCGACTGTTGCTGGTACCGGCCGTGATGCACCTGCTCGGCCGCGGCAACTGGTGGCTGCCCGCCTGGCTGGACCGCCGCCTGCCCCACCTCCACGTCGAAGGACACACCGAGTTCTACCAGCCGGAGGCCGCCCCCGAGGCGCCCCGCTCCCCGGCGGTGGTCGGCTAGCACCAGCGGACCGCGGGCGCCCCACGACGCCCGCGGTCCGCTGGTCACGGCGGAAGGCGGCGAGCGGCGCCAGCGCCCAGGCGGCCTCGCCGGCCCTGGACCATGGGCATGATGAGTGGCAATCAGATCGCGGTACCAGGTGTATGAGGCCTTCGGGGTGCGCTGCTGCGTTCCGAAGTCGACGTGGACGAGGCCGAAGCGCTGGTGGTAGCCCTCGGCCCGTCGAACAGGGTGTCATCGTGTCCCGCCGCCGGCCGGACGGCTGGACTCGCCCAACGATCACGGTCGTTGGCGAGCCGTGGCGGCGGACGGCCGCTCATCGGGCGACCGCCTCGGGTTGCCGGGCCGCCGCGCGCAGCCACCGCTGGTACGCCGGGCTGCGCTCGGCCGCGACCCGGTGGGCCGCGCGGACGTGCTCGACCAGTGCCGTCTCCAGGGCGGCCAGCGGACCCGCCTGGTGCCAGGCGATCAGGTGCCGGTACCAGAGCGGGTCGCCCGTGATGGGCCGCACGGCGATGCCGGGCAGTTCCTCGTAGGTGGCCTGGCACAGGCTCACCGCGCTGCCGCTGCGGACCAACTCCATCAGCAGCCGCCCCTCCGCCTCGTGCACGGTGCGCATCCGGTGGCCGGTCGCGTGGAAGGTGGTGGACCAGTACTCGCGGACCCGGTCGTCGTCCGGCCGGGGCGACACCCAGTCCTCGTCGGCGAGTTCATCCAGTCCGACCTCCGGCCGGGCGGCGAGGCGGTGGCCCGCCGGCAGGGCGACGAAGACGGGCTCGGTGACCACCGGCCGCAGGACGACGCCGGGCCGCGCGGCCAGCTCGTAGCCGGGGCAGTCGCCGACCACGACGGCTTCGAGGCGGCCGGCCGAGACGTCCTCGATCAGGGGGACGGACGAGCCCTGGGCGCGGGAGACGATCCGGGCCTCGGGGAGGTGGGCACGCAAGGCGTCGATCAGCCCGCCGATCAGCGGGGCGTTGACCGAACCGAGCCGCAGGCGCGGGACCGGGCTGCTGGAACGGGCGGCCAGGGCGGAGGCGCTCAGCAGTTCGTCGACGGTGGGCAGGACGGCGCGGGCGCGGGTGAGCACGGCCTCGCCGAAGGCGGTCGGCACGGCGCCGGTGCGCCCACGATCGAACAACGGCCCGCCCAACATCGCCTCGATCCGGCGCAGTTGGGCGCTGAGCCCGGGCTGGCTGAGCCGTAGTGAGGCGGCGGCGCGGGTGAGGCTGCCGGTTTCGGCGATCGTGCAGATCATCCGGAGATGCCGTATCTCAAGCTCCATAACCGGATGTTATGAACAGCTGGGAGCTCCCGGAAGGGATCGCGAAGGCCCAATCTTGTCCCACATGTGAAATGTCATATCACACCAGAGGGGGACGAATGAGGCCACGAAGAGCCGCATGCGCCCTGGCGGCGGCCCTCGGGCTGCTGTCCGCGGCGGCCTGCACCGGATCGACCGGGGCCGGATCGACCGGGGCCCCCGGGGACGCCGTCCCCGTGAAGGGCGGCACCCTGCACGTCCTGTCCACCATCGACCTGGAACACCTGGACCCGGCCCGCGCGTACGTCACCTCCACCCAGGACGTAGGCCGACTGATCTACCGGACGCTCACCACCTTCGCCCCGGCGCCCGGCCAGGCCGGCGGAAAGATCGTGCCGGACCTCGCCACCGACACCGGCCGTCCCACCGACGGCGCCCGGACCTGGACCTTCACCCTCCGGGACGGCGCGCGCTTCGAGGACGGCCGGACCGTCACCAGCAAGGACGTCAAGTACGGCGTCGAGCGCACCTTCGCCGCCGAACTGCCCGAGGGCCCGCCGTACGCCCGGCTCTGGCTGACGGGCGGCGACACGTACAAGGGCCCGTACCAGGACAAGGCCGGCCTCGCCTCGATCGAGACCCCGGACGAGCGGACCGTCGTCTTCCACCTCAACCGGCCGGTCGCCGACTTCGGCTCGGCCGTGTCGCTGCCGATGTTCGCGCCCGTGCCGCAGGACAAGGACACCGGCGTGGGCTACGACAACCGCCCGTTCTCGTCCGGCCCCTACCGGATCGACATGTTCGAACCCAAGAAGCAGCTCACCCTGGTGCGCAACCCCTCGTGGGACCCGGCCACCGACACCGTCCGCAAGGGCCTGCCCGACAAGGTCGTGATCGACCTCAACCTCGACCCGGCCGTGGTCGACCAGCGGCTGATCTCCGGCCAGGGCGAGGACGCGAACGCCGTGGCGATGGAGCCCATCGGCCCGGCCTCGGTCGGACGGGCGCTGGGTGACCCCCGGCTGAAGCAGCGCCTGGTCACCGGCGAGTCCATCAACACCCGCTTCCTCGGCATCAACACCAGGCACAAGCCGCTGGACGACGTCCGGGTGCGCCAGGCGATCGCGTACGCACTCGACAAGGACGCGCTGCGCACCACCCGTGGCGGCCCGATCGCGGGCGACCTCGCCACCACCCTGCTGCCGCCCACCCTGCCCGGCGCGGCGCCCGAGGACCCGTACCCGAGCCAGGACGGCAAGGGCGACCCGGCCAAGGCCAAAGCCCTGCTCGCCGAGGCCGGACACGCGTCCGGCCTGGAACTCACCCTCGACACCCCGGCCACGGCCGGTGGCAAGGCGCAGGGCGAGGCCGTGCAGGCCTCACTCGCCCGGGCCGGCATCACCGTGCGGATCAACGAGATCAGCTCCTCGGCGTTCTACAGCACCATCGGCAGCCCCTCCCGCGAGCACGACCTGCTGATCGACGGCTGGACACCGGACTGGCCGGGCGCCTCCACCTACCTGCCGATCCTGTTCGACGGCAGGCTGATCACCGCCGAGGGCAACAACAACCGCTCCCAGTACGACTCCCCCGAGGTCGACGCCCGGCTCGACGAGATCGCCGCCGCCGGCGACCCGACCACCGCGCAGGCGGCGTACGGCGAGCTCGCCAAGCGGATCATGCGGGACGCACCCGTCGTCCCGTTCCTCTGGGACCGGGCCGCCGTCCTGGTCGGGCCGAACGTGGCCGGCGCGTACGGGCACACCGCCTTCGTCGGCCGACTCGACCTCGTCTCGCTGGGACTGCGCAGGTGAGCGCCCGCGCCGCCGGGACCACGCACACGGGTTCCCGCACGGCCGGGACCGCGCAGGTGACCGTCCTGCGCAGGCTCCTGTCCCAGCGCGCGACAGCGCTCGCACTGGCCGCGGTCGCCCTGCTGGTCCTGGTCGCGCTGGCCGCCCCGCTGATCACCTGGCTGACCGGTGGTTCCCCGACCGCCTTCCACGGCGAAGCCGTCGACCCGGCGCTCGGCGGACTGCCTCGCGGTAGGGCCGGCGGCATCAGCGCCGAGCACTGGCTGGGCGTCGAGCCGGTCAACGGCCGGGACGTGCTCGCCCGGGTCGTGTACGGCGCGCGCGTCTCACTGCTGATCGCCGTACTGGCCACCGCCGTCTCCACGCTCCTCGGCACCGCGCTCGGCCTCCTCGCCGGATTCCTCGGCGGCTGGGCCGACACCCTGATCGGCCGGCTGATGGACCTGCTGATGTCCTTCCCCAGCCTGATCTTCATGATCGCCCTGATCTCGGCAGCGCCCGGGGCGGACCGTCGGCTGTTGCTGATCATGGTCCTCGGCCTCTTCGGCTGGCCGTACATCGGACGGATCGTACGCGGGCAGGCGATGGTGCTCGCCCGCGGCGAGTTCGTGGCGGCGGCCCGGGTGCTCGGCGCGTCCCGACGGACACTGCTGCTGCGCGAGGTGCTGCCCAACCTGACCGGGCCGGTGCTGGTGGTGGCGACGATGTCGATCCCGGCCTGCATCGCCACCGAGGCCGGGCTGTCCTTCCTCGGCGTGGGCGTGCAACCGCCCACGCCCTCCTGGGGGCAGATGATCGCGTCCGCCGTGCCCTGGTACGCCTCCGACCCCGCCTACTTCCTCATCCCCGGCGTCCTCCTGTTCGTCACGGTGCTCGCCTTCAACGTGCTCGGCGACGCCGTGCGCGACGCGCTCGACCCCCGGAGCAAGCCACGATGATCCTCTACCTGCTGCGAAGACTGGCCGTCACCGCGGCCATCCTGGTGGTGATCTGCGCCGCCACCTTCGCGATCTTCTACCTGATGCCCGCCGACCCGGCCCAGGGCGCCTGCGGCAAGGCCTGCAGTCCCGAACGGCTCGCCACGATCCGAGCCACCCTCGGGCTGGACCGCTCCCCGTTCGGACAGTTCGGGGACTACCTCGGCGGCATCCTCTCCGGGCGCACCTACGGCAGCGGGGCGACGGCCGTCCAGTGCCCCTTCCCCTGCCTGGGTTTCAGCTTCCAGACGAACCAGCCGGTCTGGGAGATGCTCACCAGCAGGCTGCCCGTCAGCATCTCCATCGCCGTCGGTGCGGCGGCATTGTGGCTGTTCGTCGGCGTGACGGCGGGCGTGGTGTCGGCACTGCGGCGCGGCAGTCTGTGGGACCGCGCCGCCATGACGGCCGCCCTCGGCGGGGTCTCGCTGCCGATCTACTTCACCGCTCTGGTGCTCCAGTACCTCCTGGTGGTCCAGCTGAACGTGCTGCCCTACCCGACCGCCGTCCGCCTCACCGAGGACCCGATCGGCTGGACGCAGTCGATGGTCATGCCCTGGATCACCCTGGCCATGCTCTACGCCGGGGTGTACGCCCGGGTCACCCGCAGCGAGATGCTGGAGAGCCTCGGCCGCAACTACGTTCGCACGGCGCGCGCCAAGGGACTGTCCGAGGTCACCGTGGTCCGCAGACACGCGCTGCGACCCGCACTGATGCCGATCGTGACCATCTTCGGCATGGACCTCGGCGCGCTGCTGGGCGGCGCGCTGATCACCGAATCGGTCTTCGGCCTGCCCGGCGTCGGCAAGCTGGCCGCCGACGCGATCGCGAGCGCGGACCAGCCGGTGATCCTCGGCGTGACGCTGTTCGCCGCCTCCTTCGTCGTGCTCGCCAACCTGGCGGTGGACCTCGGTTACGCCGCACTGGACCCGAGAGTGAGGGCCGTCGGATGACCTTGCTGACCGTACGGGACCTCACGGTCGACTTCGCGTCAGGCGTCCGGGCGGTGGCCGGGCTCGACCTCGACCTCGCGGCCGGACAGGTCCTGGGCGTGGTCGGGGAGTCCGGCAGCGGCAAGTCCGTCACCAGCCTCGCCGTCCTCGGACTGCTGCCCCGCGATGCCCGCGTCGGCGGCGAAATCCGCTTCGACGGACGCGAGTTGACCCGCCTCGACCAGCGCGCCCTGCGCCGCCTGCGCGGCAACCGGATCGCCATGGTCTTCCAGGACCCGCTCTCCTGCCTCAACCCGTACTACCCGGTGGCCTTCCAGATCGCCGAGGCCTACCGCGCTCACCACCGGGCCGGCCGGAAGGCGGCCCACCGGGTCGCCGTCCGGATGCTGGAACGGGTCGGCATCCCCGAGGCCGAACGACGCGCCCGCTCCTACCCGCACGAGTTCTCCGGCGGGATGCGGCAGCGCGTGATGATCGCCATGGCGCTGTGCCTGGAGCCGGACCTGCTCATCGCGGACGAGCCGACCACCGCGCTCGACGTCACCGTCCAGGCCCAGATCCTCGACCTGCTGCGCGAGCTGCGGCGGGAGACCGGTACCGCAATCATGCTGATCACCCACGACATGGGCGTGGTGGCGGGACTCGCCGACCAGGTCGTCGTGATGCGCGACGGCCGCGCGGTCGAGCGCGGCGCCGTCCACGACGTCTTCCACCGCCCGCGGCAGCCGTACACCCGCGGCCTGCTCGCCTGCGTCCCCCGCATCGACGGGCCGCTGCCGCGCCGGCTGCCGACCCTTGCGGAGCAGACATGACCGCGTTGTTGGAGACCAGGGACCTGGTCAAGCGATTCCCGGTCCGCCACGGCCTCACCCGGCGCCTCGCCGGCCACGTCACCGCCGTCGACGGCGTCTCGTTGCACGTGGCGGCGGGCGAGACCCTCGGCCTGGTCGGCGAATCCGGCTGCGGCAAGTCCACCCTGGCCCGCCTGCTCACCAGGCTGGAACCACCGACCTCCGGCAGCATCCGGTTCGCCGGCCAGGACCTCGCCGAAGTGGACGAACACGGCCTGCGCCCCGTCCGCCGCGAGCTCCAGATGGTCTTCCAGGATCCCTTCTCCTCACTCAACCCCCGCCAGACCGTGCGCCGGATCCTCACCTCGCCCTTCGCCTACCAGGGGTTGAAGCCCGACGAGCCGGTGGAACGACTCCTGGAGCGGGTCGGCCTCGGACCCGAGCACGCCGACCGCCACCCGTACGAATTCTCCGGCGGCCAGGCCCAACGCATCGGCATCGCCCGGGCGTTGGCCCTTCGGCCGAAGCTGGTGGTGTGCGACGAGCCGGTCTCCGCCCTCGACGTCTCAGTGCAGGCCCAGATCCTCAACCTGCTCAAGGACCTCCAGGACGAACACGGCCTCGCCTACCTGTTCATCGCCCACGACCTCGGCGCCGTCCGGCAGATCAGCACCCGGATCGCCGTCATGTACCTCGGTGCCGTCGTCGAGACCGCCGACCGCGACACCCTCTTCGGCACCCCCGCCCACCCGTACACCCGCGCCCTGCTCTCCGCCGTGCCCCTGCCCGACCCCGACGCCGAGCGCGCCCGCGAGAGGATCGTGCTCCACGGCGACCCGCCCAGCCCCCTCGACCCGCCCAGCGGCTGCCGCTTCCGCACCCGCTGCCCCAGGGCGGCCGACCGATGCGCCGGCGAGCGCCCCACCCTGCGGGTGATCGCGCCCGGCCACCAAGTCGCCTGTCACTTCGCCGAGCGGAGCGAGGGGAACGAGGGGAACATTCACCACAGCTCGGAGTCGTCACAGTGATCCTGACCACCCACCGCCTACCCGGACTCGCGGTGACCGACCACGTCTTCACCGTCCCACTCGACCACGCCGAAGCCGGCCGCGCGACCATCGACATCTTCGCCCGGGAGGTCGCCGACCCGGCCCGCGGCGACGAACAACTGCCGTGGCTGCTCTACCTCCAGGGCGGCCCGGGCGGCAAGTCACCCCGCCCGCTGAACGCCGGCGGCTGGCTCGACCACGCCCTCAAGACCCACCGGGTCCTGCTGCTCGACCAGCGCGGCACCGGCTGTTCCACCCCCGTCACCGCCCGCTCGGCGGCCGGGTTCGGCTCACCCCGGCAGCTGGCCGATCACCTCGCGCTGCACGGGGCCGACTCGATCGTCGCCGACGCCGAGCTGATCCGTCGTCGCCTCTGCGGCGATGAGCCATGGGAGACGCTCGGACAGAGCTACGGCGGATTCGTCACCCTCAGCTACCTGTCCTTCGCGCCCGAGGGCCTGCGTGCCTGCTACATCACCGGTGGCCTGCCCGGACTCGACGCCACCGCCGACGACGTGTACGCCGCCACCTACCCCCGAGTGCGCGACAAGGTGGTCGCCCACTACCTCCGCCACCCCGGTGACCCGCTCACGCTCCGACGGCTCGCCGACCACCTCCACCACCGCGCGGTCCGCCTTCCCGACGGCGACCGGCTCACCGCACGGCGGCTTCGCACCCTCGGTCTGATGCTCGGCATGGGCGACGGCTCCGCCCGCCTGCACTGGCTGCTCGACGAGTCCCTCGACCCCGCCGGCGAGCCCACCGCCGCCTTCCTCCAGCAGGTCATGCAGCTGACCGCCTTCACCGACAACCCGCTCTTCGCCGTCCTCCAGGAGTCCATCTACGGCCGCCCGGGCGCCTGCACGGGCTGGGCCGCCGAGCGCGCCCTGGCCGCCCACCCCGCCTTCGCCGAGGACGCCGACCCGCTGCTGCTCACCGGCGAGATGATCTACCCCTGGATGTTCCGGGAGATCAGCGGCCTGCGCCCGTTCGCCGACGCCGCCGACCTGCTCGCCGCACGGACCGACTGGGCCACGCTGTACGACCCGGCCCGACTCGCCGCCAACCGGGTACCGGTGGCCGCCGCCGTCTACCACGACGACATGTACGTGGACGCCGACCTCTCCCTGCGCACCGCGCGCTCGATCGGCGGGCTGCGGGCCTGGATCACCAACGAGTGGGAGCACGACGGTGTGACCGCCTCGAACGGACGCGTCCTCGCCCGCCTCATGGCCCTGGCCTCCGGCCGGGCGTAACCACCCACCCGAAGGAAAGAGTTGAGCCCTCGCCTGCTCGCCGGCGCCCTCGCGCTGGCCCTGCCGCTGATCGCCGCCACCCCGACCACCGCGTCCCCTTCCCCCTCCGCCGCGGCGTGCGCCCTGCCCGGCCGCACCGGATGGACGGACGAGGGCCACGACACCGACCGTACGCAGTTCCTCCGACCACTGGGCACCAAGCACGTGCTGATGCTGTTCGTCGACTTCCCCGACGCGCCCGCGGTCGGCGACCGCGACGACTACTACGACCGACTCGCCCCGGCCGCGGACTGGATGAGGCAGGACTCCTACGGCCGGACCCGCCTCGACATCACCCCGCTCGACCGCTGGGTCCACATGCCCCAGGCGTCCACCAGCTACGGCTTCCAGCGCGGCCTCTCGTTCGAGCAGCACGAGGCGTACGTCCGCCAGGCCGTCGAGGCCGCCGGGCCGGACGTGGACTTCTCCCGGTACGACCTGCTGTACATCGTCCCCACGAAGTCCGCCTCCGCCATCTCCTTCTCGCCCACCTACCTCTACGACCCCGCCGCCACCGGCATCGTGGCAGGCGGCACGCGGATCAAGTGGGCGGTCACCTTCGGCCAGGACATGTACCACTGGGGCCCGAAGGTCGCCGACCACGAGACCTCGCACACCTTCGGCCTGCCCGACCTGTACGCCTTCCAAGGCGCCGACACCCACCGCTACGTCGGCGGCTGGGACCTGATGGGCCTCATCTCCGGCCCGTCGCCGCAGCATCTGGGCTGGGAGCGCTGGAAGTTCGGCTGGATCGACGACCGCCAGGTCGCCTGCCTCCCCGCCGCCGGCCGCCGCACAGTCCGCCTGCACGCGATCGAACGCCCCGGCGGCACCAAGATCGCGGTGATCCGCACCGGCGAGACCACCGCGTACGTCGCCGAGTCCCGCCGCGCGATCGGCGGCGACGAGTCCGCGTGCTCCACCGGCGTCCTGGTCTACCGGATCGACACCGCCGCCCAGACCGGCCAGGGCCCGGTCCAGGTCGTCAACGGCAACCCCACCGCCGTACCGCCGACCGACTGCACCCCGCTCGACATGGCCGCCCTGCAACCCGGCCAGAACTTCACCGACCCCGCAACCGGGGTCCGGATCGACGTCCTCCACGGCACGCCGATGACCGACACCATCACCGTCACCAAGTCGAGCTGACGGTCCACCCGCCCGCGCCCTGAACAACTCCGGCGGCCCACCCCCGGGCCACGGCGCGCCCCAACCCGGCCAGGGATGCCTGGCCCTGGCCGGGCTTCCTCCCCCACCCCCACACAGGAGGCACATCCGTGCGATCTCCGAACGCCGCCCTGCTGGCCCTCCTCGGCGCCCTCGTCCTGCTCCTCACCCTCACCCCGGACGCCAGAGCGGCGGCCGGCTCCCCGGCCTCGGCCTGTGCCCTGTCCGGCACCACCGGCTGGACCGACGAGGGCCACGACACCGACCGCACCCGCTTCCAGCAACCGCTCGGCACCAAACGCGTGCTCACCCTGTTCGTCGACTTCCCCGACGCCCCCGCCGACGGCCCCACCTCCATCTACAGCGCCCAACTCGCCCCCGCGGCCGACTGGATGTGGCAGGCCTCCTACGGTCGCACCTGGCTCGCCGTCACCCCGCTGGACCGCTGGCTGCGCATGCCGCAAGCCTCCACCGCGTACGGCTTCCAGCGCGGCATCGGCTTCGAGCAGCACGAGGCCTACGTCCGCGACGCCGTCGCGGCCGCCGCGCCCTACGCGGACTTCTCCCAGTACGACCTGATCTACGTCGTCCCGCCCCGGACGGCGTCCGCCATCAGCTTCACGCCGACCTACGTGTACGACCCCACCACGAGCGGTGTCACCGCGAACGGAACCCGGATCAAATGGGCCGTCACGTTCGGCCAGGACATGTGGTACTGGGGCCCGAGGATCGCCGACCACGAGACGGGCCACACCTTCGGCCTGCCCGACCTGTACGCCTTCACCGGCACCGACCAGCACCGGTACGTCGGCGGCTGGGACCTGATGGGCAGGATCGGCGGGCCGGCCCCGCAGTACACCGGCTGGGAGTCCTGGAAGCTGGGCTGGATCGACGACGACCAGGTCGCCTGCCTGCCCTCCCCCGGCTGGACCACCGTCCAGCTGAACGCGGTCGAGTACATCGGAGGCACCAAGATCGCGGTGATCCGCACCGGCGACACCACCGCCTACGTCGCCGAGTCCCGCCGCGCGGCGTACACCGACAAGAACCCCTGCTCCACCGGCGTGCTGATCTACCGCGTCGACACCTCCGTCCAAACGGGCTACGGCCCGGTCCACGTGGTCAACGGCAACCCCGCCGACACCCCGCCGACCGGCTGCACCCCGCTCGACATGGCCGCCCACCGGCCCGGCCAGAGCTTCACCGATTGGTCGGCCCGGGTCCAGATCTCCGTGCGCAGCGGCGGCCCGTACGGCGACACGGTGCAGATCAGCCGCTGGTGACCGGCACCAGGAGCCTGCGGGGACGATTGTTGCGGTAGCCGCCGATACCACCCACTCGGCCGGCCGGCCGGCAAGGTTTCCCCGGCCAAGGCACCCAAGCCCTCCCAGTCCGACCATCCCGAGCCCATCCTGCGGTTCCTCGCCCGGAGCCGCAGGACGGGCCGTTCGTTGGCGCATGTGCGACCTGAACGGCTGGTGACGGGCCCCGGACTTGTTGGACACCCTGTCATTTCCCCCTGACTCCGCTGACGCTGATGTGCCGCGCTACCCCACGTAGCCCCGGAACGACTACCAGGACCTCACGCATCCCACCCTCCACCATGGAATCCAACTACCCTGAATGGAGCGCTCGGTGAGTGGCGATCAGCTTTCGGTACCAGGCGTACGACGCCCTCGGGGTGCGCTTCTGGGTCTCGAAGTCGACGTGGACGAGGCCGAATCGCTGGTGGTAGCCCTCGGCCCATTCGAAGTTGTCGAGGAGGGACCAGGTGTAGTAGCCGCGGACGTCGACGCCTTCGGCGATGGCGGTGGCGAGGGCGTCGAGGTGGGTGGCGAGGTAGTCGATGCGCAGCCGGTCGGGGGCCGCGGACTCGTCGACGGAGCAGCCGTTCTCGGTGATGGTGATGGGCGGCAGAGCTGTGCCGTACAACTCCTGCAGTCCGACGAGGAGTCGGCGGAGGCCGTCGGGGACGACGGGCCAGCCGAAGGCGGTGTGGGGGACGTCGGGGATGTCGACGAGGTCGAAGGGCAGGCTCGGGTCGGTGGGGGCGGCGACGCGGGTGGGGTTGTAGTAGTTGACGCCGAGACCGTCCAGACCCGGGGTGTGGATGAGGTCGACGTCGCCGGGGCGGATCGCGCCGAAGATGTCGTCGGGGACCCCGAGGGCGGAGAGGTCGGGGTAGCGGCCGAGGAGGACGGGGTCGGTGAACAGGCGGTTGTGGAGGGCGTCGTAGGCCGCGGCGGCAGTCAGGTCGGCGGGGTTCGAGGTGGCCGGTTCGACGGGGGTGAGGTTGTTGGAGAGCATCACCTCCAGGCCGCGTTCACGCAGGATCGAGGCGGCCAGACCGTGGCCGAGGAGTTGGTGGTGGGCGGCGGGAAGGGCCTCGAACATGAGGGCGCGGCCGGGGGCGTGGATGCCCATCGCGTAGCCGAAGACGGTGTGGACGAAGGGCTCGTTGAGGGTGATCCACGTCGGAATGCGGTCGCCGAGCCGGGCGGCCGTGGCGGCGGCGTAGTCGGCGAAGCGGTACGCGGTGTCGCGGTTGAGCCAGCCGCCTTCGTCCTCCAGAGCCTGCGGGAGGTCCCAGTGGAAGAGGGTGGGCAGCGGGGTGATCCCCGCCTCCAGCAGGGCGTCGACCAGGCGGTCGTAGAAGGCGAGGCCTGCGGGGTTCACGGGGCCGCTGCCGACGGGCTGGATCCGCGACCAGGCGATGGAGAAGCGGTAGCCGTCGAGCCCGAGGCCCTTCATCAGGGCGATGTCCTCGGGGTAGCGGTGGTAGTGGTCGCAGGCGACCGCCCCCGTGTGCCCGCCTCGGATGACTCCGGGGCGGGTGACGAAGGTGTCCCAGACGGACGGGCCGCGGCCGTCCTCCTCTGCCGCCCCCTCGATCTGGTAGGCGGCGGTGGTGACACCCCAGCGGAACCCCGCCGGCAGGTCATGGCGGTCCGGCATGGCGGCCTCCTGACGATAACGTGAGGAGTGCTCATGTTACTGACGTCACGCTGAAACACCAGAGGAGGCGGGACACCAGCGGGACGGCCGACGTCGGCGACGGCGGATCCGCACCGCCGGCCCCTCGGTCAGCCTCCGACACCGACATCCGCGAAGGGCGCCGGACTCAGCCCGAGCGGGCCTCCGAAGGGCGAGTTCAAGGCGTAGACGAGGACGACCATGAAGGCGATGAGGCTGGTGAACCCCAGGCCAGCACGGCCTGTGGCCTCCCGACCCGCCTTCCGAGGGGTGTCGATCCGCACCGATCACACGACGGGGGCAACGGCCGCGAACGGGCGGTGGCGCGCGCGTCTGATGCCGGTGTAGGCCCCGGTGCCGACCGGGGCCTACACACGTGAAGCAGGCCTCCGGGCGCGGCGTCTCCGCGCCGAGGGCCGAGGGCCGAGGGCCGGGGGCCGAGGGCCGGGGCCGGGGCCGAGGGGCGGGCCGCTCCGGCCGTCGGCTCAGAGGCCCGTGTAGGTGAACTCGTCGGCCGGGCCGGTGGCGGAAGCGATTTCGCCGGCCGTCACGGTGATGTCCACCGTCTGGTCGTCATCGATCTGCAGGGGCGCGGTGGCGGTGAGCTGGGTGTCCGAGATCCAGGTGACCGACTTTGACGGCCGGTCCTTGAAGTTCACGCCGGCGTCCTCGGGGAAGCCCGATCCGGTGATGGTGGCCGTGGTCCTCATCGCCGGCCCGCTGATCGGGTCGATACCGGTGACCACCAGGGGCGCCGGCCCGTCGTAGGCGAACTGCCCGAGCGGCTCGACGGGCGACGTGCCGCGGACGTTGGTGACCCGGACGTCCACGATGCCGACGCCGTCGGGCACCGTGGCGCTGATCCGGTAGCCGCCCACGCCGATGATCGGGTCGGGGCACGGGATGGGACCGAAGTCGAGAACGCTGCCCGGGGTGAAACCGCTGCCCTCGATGACGACCGTGGAGCCGCTCGTGCCGAAGGCGGGACTGACGCCGGTCACCGTCGGCCCGGGGGCGAGCATGGAGGCCTGGAGCAGGCCGAGGTAGGTGTTGTCGGCGTGCTGGTAGGCGACTTGCCCCAGGAAGTCCGCCGACGTGCTGTTGACCAGTGCCGGGTCGTGCGTCGAGTAGTCCCCGTCCGACGGCACCTGCTGCCGCACCCCGGGCTGCACGTAGCCGTTGCCCTTCGGGAGCCCGTCGAGAACGTCGAACAGGTGGTGCACGGTGCTGTTGCCCGCTGGGCCGGGTGCCGGGTACCAGTTGTCCTGCTTCACCTCCTCCAGGCTGTTCCAGGCCAGCGGTACGGCGTCCCAGGCGTTGACGGCGGCGGTGTCGTCGGCGCCGCCTGGACCCCGACCCGCGTCAGGCCCGCCGGTCGGGCACGGAGACGGTGAAGAGGCTGCGGAAGTACGAAGGGTCCACGCCCTCGTCGACCATCCGCCCCTCGGCCTCCACCCAGGCGTGCGCGCCGAACGGCGGGCGGGCGCGGACTCCCACCGCCCAGGTCGGCCAGGTGCCGCGCGCCCGGCAGAGCAGGACGGTCGCGAGCGAGCGCGGCAGGCAGCCTTCGAAGGCCGCGCAGCGCAGGCTGACCGCGACGACGGCGTCGCGCGCCGCCTCCGCCTCGGCGTAGCTCGCCGGGCGGGCGCCCCTGCCGAGCCGGGTCAGCAGCGCGCGGATCCTGGCCGGCGACTTCCGGGCGAGCAGCCTGGCCAGGCCCACCGCCACCTTGGCGCAGAGTTTTTGACCGACCGTCAGATTTGTTCCGGACCTGGCGGGCACCACCGCGTCGCTCATCCGGCCACCACCTTGAGCGCGACCAGCTTGGCGACCAGCCGCTCGACGTCCTGCCCGGCCCGGTCCGGTGTGACGTCGAAGGCGGCCGTCAGCCGCTCGGCGGCCTGCTCGACGGTGCCGCCGTCCACCAGCGCCCGGAAGGCCGTGGCTGCGGTCCCGTTGAGCTGGAAGTAGCGGCCGTCGCGGCCGTCCAGCAGCACGATGCCGTACTCGGTGACGGCGGTGGAGACTTCCGGGTGAAGCGCGAAGGTCATGCCGGTCTCTCTCGTCGTGGTCGGGCGGGCACGGCCCGACGGGGGCGGTGCAGGCGGGGAAGGGCAGGTGGGAAGGGGCAGATGGGCGGAGCAGGCAGGCAGAACCGAAGCGGGCGGGCCGGGCTCAGCCCAGCCGGTCCCTGGCCCAGAGTTCGGTGCTCAGGGCGACGGGCATCCGCCCCCCGTGCGTGGCGCCCGCGTACGGGCGGCGGCACAGCTCGCGCAGCGGGGCCGGGTCGATCAGCCCCAGGTCCGCCAGCCGGGAGGTCTGCCAGATCCGGTCGAGTTCGAGCCGGTGCCGGGCGAAGCCCTCGGCGGCGATCATCGCGCCGTCGGCCTTGGTGCGCCGTTCCAGGAAGCGCCGGGGCAGGTCGGCGGCCATGGCGCTTTTGATCAGCGGCTTGAACTCCCATGGGGTGACGCGCTCTTCGGGCCGAACCGCCAGGCAGACCGCGATGACCCGGTCGTCCAGGAACGGGGAGGAACCGCCGTACCCGGGACGGCCGACCACCTGGTGCAACGACCGGACCAGCAGTCCGGCGTCCTGGATCGCCGCCAGGTCACTGTGCCGGCCGCGGCTCGGGGCGAGCGGCCGGGCGTGCTCGCCCGCTGCGCGCAGTTCGGCGAGGACCAGGTCCGACGCCTCGGGGGTCAGCCAGTCGGGGAGGGCCAGTCCGCCGCCCCAGTCGAAGACGCGGTTGCGGCGCCGGGCCCGGCCCGTGGTGAGCGCGTTCAGCTCGGCGGTGAACCAGGAGCCGTAGGAGCTGCCGTCGAGCAGGGTGCGCAGCGAGGCTCCGAGGTCCAGTCTGCTGAGCAGGCGGATCGTGCGCAGTCGCCGCAGGGCCATCAGCGGGTGGCGGCGCAGCAGTTCGTGGTAGGAGGCGAAGTGGCCGGTCAGCGCCTGGTCGCCGCCCAGGCCGTCCAGGTGCAGGGTGGATCCGTGGCCGACGGCGAGTTCGCGCATCGCGTGCAGCCGGGGCGTGCTCAGGACGGCGAGGCTGGGCTCGTCGGTGAGCGCCGTGAGGTCGGTCAGGCCCCCGAAGAAGCCCGGCACCTCGTCACTCCCGAAGACGACGTGCCGGAGGTGGGGCAGTCCGGCGGCCGCGATCCCGGCCCAGTGGAGGTCGTCGTCGGCCTGGTCGTCGTTGGCCATCGTGAATCCGACGACCGGTGTCTCCTTGGCGGCCAGGGCGAGCAGCGAGGTCGAGTCCAGGCCGCCGGAGAAGTCACCGGTCAGCCTGGTGGTGCGGGCGAGGCGGGCGCCGACGGCGGCGGACAGCTCGGTGTGCAGTGCCACCGCGGCGTCCGGGAGCGGGAGTTCGGCCGGCGGCGGCTGCCACCAGGGGTGCACCGCGGCTCCCCGGCCGTCGGCCGGCACCGACAGCCAGCTGCCGGGCGGCACGGTCTCGACGCCTTTCCAGAGCGAGCGTTCGGGCAGCGGGTGCGGCAGGTTCTCCAGCAGGCGCAGCGCGAGGGCGCCCGGGTCGGGTTCGGGGCCGATCAGGTCGGCGAGCAGGTCGGTCCGGTCCGCGGCGACGGTCAGTCCGTCCACGGTTCCGTGGCTGATCCTGCGCAGGCCCGAGGCGGTGCCCTGCACCCGCAGCCGTCCGCCCACCGAGGCGATCAGGTGGTAGCTGCCCGACCAGCGCAGCGACAGCCCGTCGAGCCGGGCGGGCTCGGTGATCCGTGCCGCCTGGGCGTCCAGGTCGGCCTGGGTGGCGGAGCAGATGCCGACGACGGCGAGGACGGTCTCCCCCGCTCGGGCCTGCAGGAGCTGTCCCGGGGGGATCCGGCCGGCCAGACAGGGCCGGCCGGATCGGTGCGACACGAGCGGCGTGGCATCCGGGGGGAGCCGGTCGGCGGCGGCGACTGCCCTCGGATGGTCCGGGAAGACCACGAAGTACTGTTCACCGAATTCCACCGGCCCTGCCCCCCTTGACGGATTAGCGCCCGCGCTCACTCACGGCGCGGATTTACCACCAGCTGCGCGGGATGCTGGTCACCCACGGCTCGCCGCCGACGAAACCCATGTAGCCGGTGTCCTCGGCGAAAGAGCCGACCTCGAAGACCTCGGGGGTCTCGTAGGCCTGGAGCTCGACGGTCTCCACGGACTTGTTCTCCATGACAATCTCCTCCCTCGTGATGCGAATCACGCCCGAGTGGGAATGAACGCTCGGAGAGCGTCCCCTGTTCGCGGGGGGATCGGCCTTGCCACGGCCGGGATCCGGGCGGTTCGGGGCGGCGTCGACCATTGGCGCCCGACGCCGGTGAACCGTGGACCGGAGCCGGCTTCGGCCGATGTCCGGTCAGCTGTTGCACATTGCTGGAAGGACCATGAACGCACCCCCGTGACGGTCTCCCTGACGCAGGGGCCGACAGTACTCAGGCGGTCTTCGGCGGGCAACCGGCAAATTTGCCGGAGAACCCGGTTCCGAGGGCGCGGACGGGCGGGCCGGCCGTTCTCCGGGATTTCACCGAGTGGGCGTCACGGTGGTTTTGTCGTGGGCGAGTTGGAGTCACCGGGGATGCCCGGATCCGGGTTCTCCGGGTTCGTCCGGTCGGCGGGTCGCGCGGCGCCGGATTGCCGCCGGGCGCCGCGGCCGGAGCCGGAGCCGGTCCGGGACCTCCGCGCCGGACGGTTCCCCGCGCCCTGCTTCCCCGGGTACCGCTCCCGACCGTTCGCCCGGGCATCCGGGCATCCGGGCATCCGGGCATCCGGAGGCCGTCCACCCACTTGTCGCGCGTAGAAACGTTCTTCCGCCGTACGTCTGGCAGTCGCCCGGCACGGACGGTAGGGATCTGGTGGCGCTGCTACAACCTCAGCGCCCGACCTTTCCCATCCGTGGTCACACCGCCGGGCCACGAGCCCGGACGGTGGTCAGGAGGTAAGCCCCATGCGGAGCACCCCGATTCCCCGGACCAGCCTGAGAGCGCCGCGCGTGCGGCGCCGGGCGTCGGCGGCGGCCTCCGCCGCGGCCGTGGTGGCGGCGCTGGTGGCGCTGCCCGGCGGCGTGGCGCAGGCGGCGTCGCCCGACGTCGTGATCAGCCAGGTGTACGGCGGCGGCGGCAACTCCGGTGCCCCGTACGCCAACGACTTCGTCGAGCTGTACAACCGCGGCACCACACCGGTGTCCGTGACCGGCTGGACGGTGCAGTACGCCTCGGCCGCCGGTTCGAGCTGGTCGCGGACCACCCTCTCCGGCACGATCGCGCCCGGCCACTACTTCCTCGTCCAGGAGGCCGCCGGGGCGGGGACGGGCGCCGCGCTGCCGACGGCCGACGCCACCGGGACGACCGCCATGTCGGCGACCTCCGGAAAGGTCGCCCTCGTCACCAACGGAACGGCGCTGACCTGCAGTTCGGGCTGCGCCGGCCTGCCCGGCGTGAAGGACTTCGTCGGGTACGGCAGCAGCGCCGGCTCCGCCGAGGGCTCGCCGACCGGCAACCTGTCGAACTCCACCGCGGCCCTGCGCGCGGGCGGCGGCGCCACCGACACCGACGACAACGCCGCGGACTTCTCGATCGGCGCGCCCGCGCCGCGCAACTCCTCCTCCACCGGCGGGGGCGGCGGCACCGGCGGCACCCGCATCCACGACATCCAGGGCGCCGCCCGCACCTCCCCGCTGACCGGCAGCGCGGTCAGCGCGGTGCCCGGCGTGGTGACGGCGGTCGGCCCCAACGGGTTCTGGTACCAGGACCCGCAGCCCGACAACGACCCCGGCACCAGCGAGGGCGTCTACGTCTACACCACGGGCGCGCCGTCGGTCGCGGTCGGCGACTCGGTCACGGTGAGCGCCACCGTCAGCCAGTACCGCCCGGGCGGCACCGGCGGCACCACCAACCTGTCGATCACCGAACTCACCGCGCCCACCGTCACGGTGGTCGCCCACAACGCGCCGCTGCCCGCCGCCACGCTGGTCGGCCCGGGCGGGCGGACACCCCCGTCCGCGGTCGTCTCCGGCGTCACCTCCGGCGACGTCGAGACCGCGGGGAACTACCGGCCCGCCACCGACGGCCTGGACTTCTGGGAGTCCCTGGAGGGCATGCGGGTCGAGATCGACGACGCCGCCGTGGTCGGCCCGTCCAACACGTACGGCGAGGTGCCGGTCGTCCCGCAGGGCAGCACCACCCGCACCAACCGGGGCGGCATCCTGCTGCAGGCGAACGACGGCAACCCGGAGCGGGTCGTCCTCGGGAAGGCGCTCGCGCCCACCCCGACCGCGAACGTCGGCGACACCCTGACCGGCCCCACCGTCGGCGTGCTCGACTACGCCTTCGGCAACTTCACCCTCCAGGTCACGGCGACCCCGACGGTCACCCCCGGCGGCACCGCCCCCGAGGTCACCGCCGCGCCGACGGCCGGGCAGCTCGCCGTCGCCACCTTCAACGTGGAGAACCTCGCCCCCTCCGACCCGCAGAGCAAGTTCGACGGCCTCGCGGCCGGCATCGTCACCAACCTGCGCGCACCCGACCTGGTCGCCCTGGAGGAGATCCAGGACAACAGCGGTGCCACCGACGACGGCACGGTGAGCGCGACCCAGACGCTGGCCAAGCTGACCGCGGCCATCACGGCGGCCGGCGGCCCCGCGTACTCCTACCGCGAGATCGACCCGGTCAACGACCAGGACGGCGGGCAGCCCGGCGGCAACATCCGCCAGGTGTTCCTGTTCCGCACCGACCGCGGCCTGTCCTTCACCGACCGCCCCGGCGCCGGGTCCACCACCGCCGACTCGGTGGTGAACGCGGGCGGCACACCGCAGTTGGCGTACTCCCCCGGGCGGATCGACCCGGCGAACGCGGCATGGAACTCCAGCCGCAAGCCGCTGGCCGGCGAGTTCCGCTGGAACGGCAAGCCGGTCTTCGTGATCGCCAACCACTTCGACTCCAAGGGCGGCGACCAGCCCCTGTTCGGCCGCTACCAGCAGCCGGCCCACCCCTCGGAGAACCAGCGCCACGACCAGGCGACCGCGGTGAAGTCCTTCACCGACTCGATCCTGGCCGTGAACCCGAACGCCTCGGTCATCGTGCTCGGCGACCTCAACGACTTCGAGTTCTCGCAGACCGTCGACATCCTCACCGCCGGCGGCTCGCTCACCGACCTGCCGCGCACGCTGCCGCTGCCCGAGCGCTACACCTACGTGTATGAGGGCAACTCGCAGGTGCTGGACCACATCCTGATCTCCGGCGCCCTGGCGGCCATGGCGTATGACTACGACATCGTCCACATCAACAGCGAGTTCAGCGCACAGCTCAGCGACCACGACCCGCAGGTGGTGCGCATCCCGCTGCCGTGACGCTTCCCGCTCCGACGGTGCCGGTCGCCCCGCTCGCGGGGAGGCCGGCACCGGCCGTTCCGGGGGCCGGGTGCGCAGGTGCGCCGGTGCACCGTCGGACCGCGGACGGGCGCGCGGCCCGGCTACTCCGGGAGCAGTTCGGCGGCGCGGTCGGCGACCTCGTGGTGCAGGGCGTCGCGCACCGCCCGGACGGCGGGGTGGGTGACCGCCTCCCGCCGCACGGCCAGGGTGATCGGCAGCCGGATGTCGACCTCCGCGGCGAGCAGCCGCCGCAGCCCGGACCGGCCGGTGAGGAAGGCCGGCAGCACGCCGATGCCGGCCCCCAGCCGGGCCGCTTCGAGCTGGGCGAAGACATTGGTCGAGGAGAACGCGGGGGTGATGCCGGGCAGGTGGCGTTCGATGTCGAGGTCCCCGACCTGGAGCATCGACTCGATGTAGAAGACCAGCGCGTGGTCCCGCAGGTCGGCGACCGTCGCGGGCGACCCGCACCGCGCGAGGTACTCGTCGCTGGCGTACAGCCCCAGCGCGTAGTCGGTGAGGTGCTCGGTCACCAGCCGGCTCCGTGGCGGCCGGCCGATCGCCAGGGCGAGGTCGAAGCCGGCCGGGCGCAGGGTCAGCTGCCTCGTCGCGGTGACGAGTTCGACCTGCAGTCCGGGATGGTAGCGGCGCAGCCGGGCCAGCGCGGGGGTGACGACGCGGGTGCCGAAGCCGTCCGGGGCGCTCACCCGGACGGTGCCATGGAGGGACGGCGCGTCCTGGCCGGAGACCACGTCGACCACCTGGACCAGGGCGTCCTCGATCGCGCGGGCGCTCTGCGCAACTGCCCGGCCGGCCTCCGTGAGGACCCAGCCCTCCGCGCCGCGCTCCATCAGCCGCACACCGAGGCTCCGTTCCAGCGCGCCGATGCGACGGGACACGGTGGTGTGGTCCACGCCGAGCGCGTCGGCCGCGGCCACCAGACGCCCTGTACGGGCGACCGCGAGCAGGTAGCGGAGGTCGTCCGCGCGGAGCCGCCGCGGATCGAGCCTGCCGCCGCGGTCCGCGCGCGGCGCCGTCGGCGGCGGGGACGGCGGCAGTGGCGGCGGGGCCGGATCCTCGCCACCCACCGGCCGGGAACCGGAGTGCACCCGAGCAGGGTATCTGCATTTCCGCACACCGCGTCTGCGCGATTGGCGATTGAACGCACAACTCGCGGGCGTCACAGTCGAACCCGCCCCGGCCGGAGCACCCCGACCGCCGCTCCCCCACCGTCGAGAGGTCCTCCATGGTTGCCAGCCTTTCCCTGCCCCGGATCCTGCGCGTCGGGCCCGGCGCCGCCGAGGAGTTGGGCGACGTCCTCGCGGGGCTGGGGCTGAGCCGCCCCCTGCTCGTCACGGACGCGTTCCTGGTCGGGACCGGCGCCGCGGAGCGCCTGACGGCGATCCTGCACGAGGCCGGCCTGCACCCGCGGGTGTTCTCCGACACCGTGCCCGACCCGACCACCGCCTCACTGACCGCCGGCCTGAAGGCCCTGCGCGAGCACGAAGCGGACTCCGTCGTCGGATTCGGCGGTGGCAGCCCGATGGACAGCGCCAAGGCCCTGGCCCTGCTCGGCGTGCAGGGCGGCCACATGCGCGACTACAAGGCACCGCGGGTCAACCACGGCCCCGCCCTCCCGGTGATCGCCGTCCCCACCACCGCCGGCAGCGGGTCCGAGGCCACCCAGGTCACCGTCATCACCGACAGTGCCACCGACGAGAAGATGATGTGCCTGGGCCCGGCCTTCCAGCCGCTGGCCTCCGTCGTCGACGTCGACCTGACCCTCTCGATGCCGCCGCGGCTCACCGCCGACACCGGCATCGACGCCCTCACCCACGCCGTCGAGGCGTACGTGAGCCGCAAGGCCAACCCGTTCACCGACAGCCTCGCCCTCGCCGCGATCGACGCCATCGGCCGCCACCTGCGCCGCGCGTACGTGGACGGCTCGGACACCCGGGCCCGCGAGGCCATGATGCTCGCCGCGACCCAGGCCGGCATCGCCTTCTCGAACTCCAGCGTCGCGCTCGTGCACGGCATGAGCCGCCCGATCGGCGCCCACTTCCACGTCGCCCACGGCCTGTCGAACGCCATGCTGTTCCCCGAGGTGACCGCCTTCTCCGTCCACGCTGCTCCCGCCCGCTACGCCGACTGCGCCCGCACCCTGGGCGCCGCGACCGCCGAGGACGCCGACGACACGGCCGCCGACAAACTCGTCGACGCCCTCCGCAAGCTCTGCCTCGACCTGGAGGTGCCCACGCCCCGCGTCTACGGCATCGACCGGGCCGTCTGGGACCGCCTGACGCCCGTCATGGCCGAGCAGGCCCTGGCCTCCGGTTCGCCCGCCAACAACCCCGTCGTGCCCACCGCCGAGCAGATCCGGGACCTCTACGCCCGGATCTACGGCTGAGCGCCCACGCCGACGCCCACGACCGCGGCTGACGACGCACCGATGTCACGGCGCGTCGGAGTGATGGTGCATCGGGCATCGGTGCGCCGGTGCGTCAGCGGAGTTCGGCGTGCGCCGGACCGGGGGTGAGCAGCCGGGTCAGGCGGTCGGCGGAGTTGTCCCAGGTCCACTCGCGGGCGGCCCAGCGGCGGCCCTCGCGGCCCATCGCGGCACCCTCAGAGGTGGTCAGCGCCCAGCAGCAACTGGTGGCGCTCACCATGACCCTGGGCCTGGCCGAGATGGAGATGAAGGAGCAGAACCCGGAGGCCGCCGCGCTGGTCGCCCGGGGCCGCGGCGAGGCGCGCCGGGCCCTGGACCAACTGCGCGACCTGGTGCGGGGCATCCACCCGCAGGTGCTGACCGACCACGGACTGGCCGCCGCCGTGGCCGAGGTGGCGCAGCGCTCGCCGATCCCGGTGGAGGCCGCGATCGACCTGCCGCGCCGGCTGCCGCCCCTGGTGGAGGCGACGGCGTACTTCACGGTGACGGAGGCGCTGGCCAACGCGGCCAAGCACAGCGGTGCCACCCGGATCACGATCACCGGTACGTTGGTGGACGATCGGCTCATCCTGCTGATCACCGACGACGGGCGGGGCGGGGCGGATCCCGGCGCGGGCACCGGCCTGTCCGGCCTCGCGGACCACCTGGCGATCCTGCGGGGGCGTCTGCTGGTCTCCAGCCCCGTCGGCGGTCCGACGCAGCTCCGGGTGGAGGTCCCGTGCTCCGCGTAGTCCTTGCCGAAGACGCCGTCCTGCTCAGGGCAGGCCTGACCGAGATCCTCGGCCGCAGCGGCCACGAGGTGGTCGCCGCGGTCGGCGACGGGCGGGCCCTGTCCGAGGCCGTGGACGAGCACCGGCCCGACATCGTCGTCACCGACGTCCGGATGCCGCCGGACTTCCACGACGAGGGCCTCAGGGCGGCGCTCGAACTGCGCGCCCGGCACGAGCGGTTGCCCGTCCTGGTGCTGTCCCAGTACGTGGCCACGGCGTACGCGACCCAGTTGCTCGGCGGCATCAGGCAGGACAAGGGCGGCCTCGGCTACCTGCTGAAGGACCGGGTCGGCGAGGTCTCCGAGTTCCTGGACACGCTGCGCCGGGTCGCCGACGGACAGACCGTCATCGACCCTGAGGTGGTGCGGGTGCTGCTGGCCCAGCAGACGGCGGCGCGCCCGCTGAGCAGGCTCACCCCGCGCGAGCGCGAGGTGCTCGCGCTGATGGCCGAGGGCTACAACAACCAGTCGATCGCGGCCCGGTTGAGCGTCACCGAGGCGTCGGTGGTCAAGCACTCCGGCAACATCTTCATGAGGCTGGACGTCGACCCGGCGGAGGGCAACCGCCGCGTCCTCGCCGTGCTGGCACACCTGCGCGGCGACGCGAACTGACGGATCGTGGTGCTCTCCCGCCGGCCGTCTCCCGGGTAGACGGCGCGACGCCTCCGGCCGCGTCCCGACCACCGGCGTGCCCCGACCACCGGCGCGTCCAGGCCCGGCCGGTCAGGACGCCAGCAGGTCCTCCAGGCCGCCGCTCCAGTCGATCCGGGTGTGTTCCGACCCGGCCGGGACGAGTTCGGTGGTGGCGGTGACGAACCGGTCGACCTCCGCGGCGGAGGTCGCGAGCAGGGCGACGCCCTCGCTGCCGGCGAGCGCGATGAGCATCCGGGTGTCGTCGAACGGCGTGACGTGGACGTCGCCCTCTCCCACGGGCTTGTGGATGCCGGCCGTCAGCAGGTCGCGCGAGATCGTCCACACCGCGTCCGCCTGGAACGCGCTGAAGTCCAGGTCTATCGCGTAGGGGTCGTCGGGCCGGTAGGACCAGGCGACGTCCAGGTCCCGGCTGTGTTCGTCGCCGGTCATCAACCGCATGGCGATCCTGGTGGTGAGACGTTCCATCGAGCGGGTCCCCTCCTCGGGAGTGCTTCCTTCGAGCATTTCGAGCGTGCTGCCCCGGAGTTCGCCGTCGCGAGTCCGTTCACTGCCGATCCGTCCCGCTGCCGATCCGTCCCGCGCGTGCGTCCCGCGCGCCTGCCGTTGTGAGTCTGCCCTCCCGGCGGGCGGACCGGTGGCCCCGTCCACATGTCGGTTCCACGATCCACACCCTGACGCCTCTTCAGCCACTCACCGGCCCCGCCGTCTCTTCCACGTGGCGCTTGAAGTCGGCCAGGTCGTCGATGATCCGGCGGTCGACGAAGCCGAGCGCCTCCGCCAGGTGCTCCAGGATCCCGTGCGGCTCCATCTCCAGCTGGAGCATGACGCGGGTGGTCCCGTCGTCCACGTGGTGGAAGGTCACCACCCCGGAGTGCCGCACCGGCCCGTCCCCGCCGTCCCAGGCCACCCGCTCGCCCTCGACCGCCTCCGTGGTCACCGCCTCGAACGCGCGCCGGCCGCCCGCGGTCCGCACCACCCAGGCGCTGCCCGGGCCGTCCCGGTCGACGCTCACCACCCCGCGCATGAAGTGCGGGAAGTCCTCGCACCGGACCCACTGCTCGTACACCGTGTCGAGCGGGGCCCGCACCTCCACCGACTCCTCGAACCGTCCCATCGCTCCTCCTCTCCTCCCGGCCCGACCGCGCCCGGCGGCGGTCCGTGGTGTCCGGGTGCCCCGATCTCCGTTCGGCATGCACGCGTCTTCACGGAATCCCCGCGGCCTTTACCGCCCCCGGCCGCCCCCCGCGGCGACCGGACGCGGACGGTGTGAGAGAGTCGGCGGCCCGAACACGAGGAGAAGCCGATGCACGGGAACGGGCCCGGGGGAACGGGCGCCCCCGCCGGCGGCGGCCGGGTCCTGGTGGTGGACGACGACGCCGCGATCCGGCGCACCCTGGAACGCGGTCTGCGCCTCAGCGGGTTCACCGTCGCGCTGGCCGAGGACGGCGAGACGGCGCTCGCCCGCCTGCTGCCCGCCGCACCGGACGCCCCGGGCGCCCGGAACCCGGCGGCGACGGACGTCCTGGTGCTCGACGTCTCGCTGCCCGGCATCAGCGGCGCCGAGGTCTGCCGGACGCTGCGCGCCCGGGGCGACGACCTCCCGGTCCTGATGCTCTCCGCGCTGGACGAGCCCGCCGACCGGGTCGCCGGCCTGCAGGCCGGGGCCGACGACTACCTGGTGAAGCCGTTCGCCCTGGAGGAGTTGGTGCTGCGGCTGCGCGCCCTGCTGCGCCGCCGCCCGCCGCAGCCCACCGACCTGGTGACGGCCGGCCCGCTGACGATCGACCCGGCCACCCGGCAGGCCCACCTCGACGGCCGTGAACTGAACCTCACCCGGCGGGAGTTCGAGTTGCTCACCCACTTCGCCAGGAACACCGGCCTGGTGCTCTCCCGCGAGCTGCTGCTGGAACGCGTCTGGGGGTACGACTTCGACGTGCGCAGCGACGCCGTGGACACCTTCGTCAGCTACCTGCGGCGCAAGCTGGAGGCCGACGGCCGGCCCCGGCTGATCCACACCGTCCGCGGCGTCGGTTTCGTCCTGCGGCTGCCCGGCGGGAACGGGTAGCGGCCGCCGTGAAACTCTCCACCCGGATCGCCCTGTGGGCCGCCGCCGTCGTACCGGTGCTGGTGGTGCTGGCCGGGCTGCTCCTGCTGCCGCTGGTCGGCCGGGACCTGCGGCACCAGCAGGACGCCCGGCTGGCGAGCCGGGCGGCGGCCGTCCTGCCGAGCGTACGCGCGCTGGTGGCCGCCGACACCAGGGGCCGGCCCAAGGTCGAACAGAACCAGCAGCGCAAGGTGCTGGACGCCGCCCTCGACTCCGGTGTGCGGGTCACCGCCCAGGACGGCACCGTGCTGCTGTCGGTCGGCCCACAGCCCGCCGACGACCCGTCCTTCCCCACCGCGCCGGGCGGACCGACCACCGTCCGCGACCAGGGCACGGCCTGGCGGGTGCTGACCGTCCCGGTCTCCGGCACCGGGGCCAACGGCGGCAGCGGCACGCTCTGGGTCAGCGAACCGGGCGGCCTGGCGGGGAACCAGACGGCGGCGGTGCGCCGCCGGGTCCTGCTCGTCGCGGCGATCGCCGCTCCGCTCTCCGCCCTGATCGGCTTCGCCCTCGCCGAACGGGCCACGGCACCACTGCGCCGGCTCAGCCGCCGCGCGGCGGAACTCGACCCGGCCGCCGCCCACGCCGCCCCCGGGGGCACCCCGGGCCCCGGCGGCGAACCGGGCACCGGCGGCGGCCCGGTCGCCGGTGGCCCGACCGGCACGCCCTTCACCGCGGAGCGCAGCGGCACCGCCGAGGTGGACGAACTCGCCGCCGCCCTCGCCCTGTTGCTCTCCCGCTACGACGAACAGGCGGTGCGCACCGCCCAGGCCCTGGAGACCGCACGCTCGTTCTCGGCCGCCGCGTCGCACGAACTGCGGACGCCGCTGATGAGCCTGCGCACCAACCTTGACGTCCTGGCCGCCCACCAGGACCTGCCGCCCGGTGAACGGGCGGAGATCGTGGCCGAGCTGCGCGACGACCACACCCGGCTGCTGGACCTGCTCACCGCGCTCGGCACGCTCGCGCGCGGCGACCTCGTCGAGGTCGACTCCTTCGGCCCGGTCGACCTCGCCGACCTCACCGACGCGGCCGCCGCCGACGCCCGGCGCCGGCACCCCACCGCCGACTTCACCGTCGAACTCCCGCCGGACCTCAGGGTGTTCGGCTGGGAGCCCGGGCTCCGGATCATGCTGGTCAACCTGCTGGTCAACGCCGCCGTCCACGGACGCGGCGGGCCGACGCGGACCGAGCCGGCCCGGGTGACGGTCCGGCTGGCTCCGGCGGGCACGGTCGCGGTGCTCACCGTCGACGACACCGGGCCCGGTGTCCCGCCGCAGGAGCGCGAGGCCGTCTTCCACCGCTTCCACCGCCGCCGTGACAGCCCCGGTTCGGGCCTCGGACTCACCCTGGTCGCCCAGCAGGCCGCGCTGCACCGGGGCACCGCCCGGATCACCGAACCGCCCGGCGGGACCGGCTGCCGGGTGGAGGTCCGTCTCCCGCTGCCGGACGCCGACGCGCCGACCCTCCGGCTCCCGGCGCGGCGGGACTGGATCACGGGCGAGGAGCACTGAGGGCCGGGCGCCGAGGGCCGGAGCCGGGCGCCGAGGGCCGGGCGTGGACGGGAGAGGGCTGAGCGCTCTCGACCGGTCCCCGTTCCACAGGGAATCCACAAAAAGCCGTCCTACGCTCCCGGCAACCGGGCCGGACCGGGCCCGCACCCACCGGCCCGGTGCCCGAGCTCGTCCACGGCAGAAAGGGACGCCCATGTCCGCCCACCGCACGTCCGTCAG
Organism: Kitasatospora sp. NPDC048545; assembly: GCF_040651155.1. Classification (NCBI taxonomy): domain Bacteria; kingdom Bacillati; phylum Actinomycetota; class Actinomycetes; order Kitasatosporales; family Streptomycetaceae; genus Kitasatospora; species Kitasatospora sp. NPDC048545. The sequence continues at coordinate 6,234 of NZ_JBEZIQ010000045.1, read as the reverse complement.
CCGCAGGGCCGCCGCCCTCGGCGCCCTCGCCCTCGCCGGTTCGCTGCTCGCCGCCGTGCCCGCCCAGGCCGACGGCTCGCCGTCCGCGGCCCCGTCCGCCGGGTCCACGCCCACGGGTGACGGCGCGAAGTCCATCTGCAAGCGCCTGCCGAAGACCGAGCAGCACGTCACCAAGGCGATCACCCGGCTCAACGGCGACGCCACCGTCGGCGGCTCGGTCGCCCGTCTGCAGCAGCGCGCCGACAACGCCAAGGCCGCCGGCCACACCGAGATCGAGAAGCTGCTCAACGACCGGCTCACCGCCCGCAAGGGCCTGCTCACCACCCTGCAGACCCGCCACACCGACCTCGACGCCGTGGCCACCTGGTGCGCCGCCCACGACCAGGGCACGACCAAGTGAGCCGGCGCCCGTCCGCCGTCCTCGCCGCCCTGGTCCTCGCCGGCGCCGCCCTGCTCACCGCCTGCGGCCCGGCCGGGCACCAGGCCCCGGGCGCGGGAGCCGCCGACAGCAGCCAGGTCCAGGACATGCAGCACAAGCTCGACGCCGCCGAGAGCGCGGCCGCCCAGGCCGACAGCGACGCGGCGGCCGACGGCAACTGACCGGCCGACCGGCCCCGCAGCCCGACAGCGCCGCAGCCGGCGCGGCCCGGACCGACGGACCGGGCCGCGCCGGCTCGCTCAGGCCGCGGCGGCCGGCTGTTCGGCATCGCCGAAGCGGGCCAGCGTCAGGGCGCCGGCCACGGCGGCCACGAAGCCCAGGACGGCGACCGGCGTCAGGTCGTGCCGGGTGTGGTCGCCGAGGACGAGCACCCCGACGACGGCCGGGCCGAGCGTCTCCCCCAGCACCATCGCGGCCGTCGCGGAGGTCACCGACCCGTGCTGCATCGCCCAGGTCAGCGCGGCGAACCCGCCGATCCCCGCCACCGCGACGGCGTACGCCGAGGGCTCGGTCAGCAGCTGTGGCAGCCTCGGCTCGGGCAGCACCCGCACCGCCACCCCGACGACCCCGAACTGCAGGCCCGCCACCAGCCCCAGCAGCGGGGCGCGGCGGGCTCCGCCGTAGCGCACCACCGCCCAGCCCGCGCCGAGCAGGGCCACCGCGACCAGCAGCACGCCCAGCCGCAGCGCGTCGTCGCCGGTCCCGTGGCCGTCCCGCCCGGCGGTGAGCGCCAGTAGCAACAGCCCCGCGCACACCGCCGCCACCCCGGCCCACTCGCTGCGCCGAAGCCTGACCCGCAGGACGCGGGCCGCCCCGACGGCCGTCACGGCGAGCGCCGAGGCCAGCGCGGCCTCGACCACGTAGAGCGGCAGCCGCTCCAGGGCGACGAGTTCGGCGGCGAACCCGCACATGTCCATCCCCATGCCCACCAGGAACGGCCACTGCCGCAACGCCCCGGCCAGCGCGGCGGCCTCGCCCGCCGTCGAGCCCGTCCCGGCGGCACGGCGGGCGCCGACCGCCTGCAGCACGGTGGCCGACCCGGTGAGCAGCGCGGCCAGGAGGGCGGACAGCAGGCCGATGAGCATGGGCCGACGCTACGGCCCCGGCCCCTCCCCGGTGGCCTGGCGCGCCGCCGGCCCCGCGTCCGGACGAGCCGACCCGGACACCCGCCGCGCCGCCGCCGCTCAGGTGTTGCGGCGGGCGGACTCGTGTTCCTGGGCCAGTCGGCGCAGGGCGAGGAGGGCGGGTTCGAGCAGCACGGTGCGGAGGAGGGCGCTCTCGGCCTGGTCGACGGGGTCGGCGTGCGGGTCGAGCTGGTCCAGGTCGAGGACGGCGGTGCGTTCGGCGAGGGCGGCGTAGCCGAGGAGGGCCTCGTGGGAGACCTCCTCGCCGAGGGAGCGGAGGGTGTCCAGGGTCTCGCCGAGGACGGCGCGGGAGACGGCCCCCGTCGAGCAGCTCCCCGTCCGCTGGACCGACGCCCACGCCCGCCTCGACGCCGAACGCGCCAAGGCGGCCGCCCGGCCGGCCTGACCCGCGCCCCGGCCCGGTCCCGCCCGGCCACCGCACCGAGGCGCGGCGCCGGGCGGGACCGGGCCGCACCGGGCGGGGCGGGATCCGGCGCGGCCGGACCGGTACGGACCCGTACGAACCCGTACGAACCCGTACGAACCCGTACGGACCCGTACGAACCCGTACGGACCGGTCAGCGTTCCAGGTGCGCGAGCAGCAGGTTGGGGTCGGTGCGGGTGAAGTAGGCCGCGCTGGGCACGTAGACCTTCCCCCCGCGCACGGCCACCGAGGTCGGGTTGGACAGGCCGTCACCGGCCGCGAGGACGACGTGGTGGCTGCCGTCCGACGCGACGTACACCGCCTCGCTCGCCGGGTTCAGGGCCGCGATCAGGGCGTCGCCGCGTCCGGTGAAGGCGAAGTCGTCGATGCCCGCAAGCCCGTCCGCGCGGACCTCGGCCGGCCGGGCCGCGCCGTCCTCGCCGATGGGGATGCGCAGCAGGTCGCCGGTGTCGGAGTTGCTCACCCAGACGGCGCCGCGGTGCACCTTGAGGCCGTTGGCGCCGATTGCCGTCACGGGCTTGAGCAGGGCGTCGTCGGACCAGATGGTGGCGGCGCCGCCGTCCACCGCGACGGCGTAGACCACGCCGAGGACCGAGTCGGCCGTGTAGAGGCGCCCTTCGCGCTCGTCGAGGGCGAGGCCGTTGGGGAAGCCGGTCGCGGGCAGCGGGGCGATCCGCTCGGGGGCGCCACCGGAGCAGAGCCGCCAGATGCCCTGCAGGTCGTCGGTCCCGGTGGCGTAACCGAAGTACAGGGTGCCGTCGTGGGCACGGGCGATGCCGGTGACGAGCGCCGCCCCGACGACCGGGGTGGCCGGGTTCGCGGGGGCGGGCAGGGTGGCGAGGACGGTGAGGCGGCCGTCGGTGCCGACCCGTCCGATCTGCCGGGCGAAGGACAGGGTGAGGTCGGCGGAGCCGTCCGGTTCGAGGGCGATGTTCTCGGGCTGCTGCCCGCGGGCGAGGTCGAAGTGGGCGATGATCCGGGGGCCGGACAGTGGGGGCTCGACAGCCGCGGCCGGGGTCACGGCCGACAGGGCGAGGGCGGTGCAGGCCGCGGCGGCGAGGCCGACGGCCCTTCCGGTACGGGGTGATCGGCGGGCCGGTCCGAGCAGGCGGGACATGGTCTCTCCTTGATCGACGGTGGTGGCGACGGTCGCCTGTCCTCCAGCAGAACACTCTTGACTGCGCGTCATTCGCGATCGACCGCCGCGTCCGCCACGACATCCCCCGGTCGGTCGCCCCGCCCGCGCAGCGGGGCGCGCCCGGGGGCGCCGCACCGGTCCCATTTTGTGACGTGCCCCTGTCTAGTTCGTTCGCGTCCCGGTGTGATGGGATGTGCGGTCACGGGGTGATGACCGCTGGTGGGGGTGGTGTGTGTGAGGCGCAACGGACGACCGTCGGGACTCGACGGCGACGCGGCGAACCTGGTCGCCGTCGGACTGGTCCGGCTGGGCGCGCAGGAGTGGGTGGGCACGTCGGGCGGGGCCCCGGCCTGGGTGGGCGGCCTGCGGGCGGCCTCCTTCGCGGACGCCTGGCTGGCCTTCGGCGACCCGGCGGCACCCGGGCTGCGGGTGCCCGCGACGGCGGCACTGCGGGCGGTCGCCGAGCGGGCGGCGAAGCTGGTCGTCGAGTCCTGCGCCGGGGACGGGCCGGCGGCCCTGGAGTGGCTGGGGCAGCGGTCCGCGGAGGCCCGCGAGCAGGCACGGCGCGACGGCGTCCCGCACCCGGCAGAGCCCTGCGCGCTGACCCTCGTGTGGCACGGCGTCCAGGCGCTGGCCACCGGGGAACACCGGGACGGGGACGTGCCCGACGAACGGGAGGAAGGGGGTGAAGGGGACGAGCCGGGCGGGCTGCCCCACGACCGGCGCATCGAGGAACGGGTCGAGGCGTACGTCCGGGAGCGGCACCGCCGCCAGGACACCCTCGCGCTCGTGCTGGGCTGCACCAGGATCGCGGCGGCCGCACTCGTCGAGCTGTGCGACAGCGACCCGGCACGGGTGTGCGGGTGGCTGGAGGAGGACGCGGCACGCGCCATGCCGCGCGTCGGGCCCGTACCGCTGTGGGTGCCGGGACGGCCCTGGCAGCCGGCGGGCTGACAGGGGGCGGCCGCGCCGCCGGGGCGGTATCGGCGGCCGTCGGCCGTCTCAGGCCGCGCCCAGGAGCCGGGCGGCCTCGGCCATGGCCGGCCCCAGCGGGAGGTCGAGGCGCAGCGCGGCGAGGTCGTCGCCCCGGGTCGGACCCTGGTTGACGATGGCGACGGGCAGCCGCGCTCGGGCGGCACGACGCACGAAGCGCAGGCCCGACAGGACCGTGAGCGAGGACCCGAGGACCACCAACGAGCCGGCGGCATCGACCAGTTCGTAGCAGCGGTCGACCCGGTCGGCAGGCACGTTCTCGCCGAAGAAGACCACGTCCGGCTTGAGCACGCCGCCGCAGTCCGCACAGGGCACGACCCGGAACCCCGCCACCAGCTCGGGCGACAGCTGCGCGTCGCCGTCCGGGCGCAGCACGGCGTCGGGGCGGCGGAAGCCCCGGTTCGACGCGTCGAGGCGCTGGTCGAGTTCGGCGCGCGAGCTGGTGCGCCGGCAGTCGAGGCAGACCACCCGGTCCAGTCCGCCGTGCAGTTCCACGGCCTCCCGGGTCCCGGCCGCGTGATGCAGCCCGTCGACGTTCTGGGTGATGACCGCGGCGACGTGCCCCGAGCGGCGCAGCCGCTCCACCGCGCGGTGGCCCGCGTTCGGCCGGGCGCGGGCGAAGGCGGGCCAGCCGGTGTGGCTGCGGGCCCAGTAGCGGCGCCGGGCGGCCTCGCTCCCGGTGAACTCCTGGTAGGTCATCGGGGTGCCGCTGCGGCGGCGGCCGGTGGCGCCGCGGTAGTCCGGGATGCCGGACTCGGTGGACAGGCCGGCGCCGCTGAGCACCACCGCGCCGCGCCGCTCCAGCAGCCGGACGAGGCCCGCCACCTCCGCGAGACCGTCCCGGCCCGACGATCCCGCCGGGCCGCCCGGCGCCTCCGGGCCCTCCGGCAGGTCCGGGCCCTGCGGCAGGCCCGGCAGCTCCCTGGCACTGGCTTCCGACGCGTCCATACCGCCGAGGGTAACGCCGTCGCCGGGCGGCACCGCCGGGCGGCGGTGGGCGGCCGCGATGGCAGGCGGCTACCCGTCCTCGGCGGCGAAGGCGGCGATCCGCGCCAGGGACGGCCGCCAGCCGTCCGTCGTGTCCACCACCAGGCAGGGCACGTCGAGCGCGATCGGCTCCCACGACTCGATCGGCCGCTCCCCCGCCGCGATCCGGCGCAGGAACGCGGCGTCCGCGTGGACGGCCCGCGAGGGCAGGTCGGCGGCCCGGCGCGCGATCCGCCGGCGGGCCGCCCCGGGGTCGACCACGCAGCGCACGACGCGGAGGCGGGCCAGGTCGGCGAGCGGCTCCAGGCCCGGCCGCCACAGACGGTCCTGGAAGGCCGCCTCCGCCACCAGGCTGCGCCCCGCAGCGAGGTGTCCGCCGATGGCACGGAAGAACGCGTCCAGTGTCCTCAGGTCCAGGTCACTGCCGGGCTCCGGGCCGTCGGCGGCCATCCGCTCCTTGAGTTCGTCCCGGCAGACCACCGGCCACCCGAGCGCCTCGGCGAGGGCGTGCGCCAGCGTGGTCTTGCCCGCCCCGGGCGGGCCGCTGACGGCGACCAGCACCGGGCGCCGGCCCGCACCCTGCGGGGCCGCGCCGCCGGAGGTCCTGCCGCATGGGGTCATGCCACCGGATTCTGCGCCCGATGCGCCGCCGCCCGCCACCTCCCCTGTCGGTGGCGGACGGTCGGCGCCGGGTCGTGGATCCAGCTGACCGCCTCCCAGGAGTGACCGCCCGACGTCGAGGTGTACGAGGCGGGACCGCCGGTCCACGAAACCGTGTCGGCCGCGTACCACCGATCGGCGCGGCGCCGCGATTTCCGCCGCGGCCTGGCCGTTTTCTTCACGGCAGCCGACGAGCACATCGACCATGCTCTGAACACCCACTACGGCTTCGACACCGCCGTCGACTGGGTCATCTGCTCACTGGAGCTCCATGCCGACCAGTTGACCTGACGCACCGACACACTCTCGGGCGGGTGCCATTCGGGCACCCGCCGCGAGCCTGTGTTCGATCCCTAGTGCCGCATCAGGCAACGTTCGCCCTGGTGACGACCTCGCGTAGCCGTTCGTTGGCGGCGTGCTTGTTCCGCCAGATGATGTAGCGGCGGAT
>NZ_JBEZIQ010000044.1:0-90432 GCF_040651155.1 Kitasatospora sp. NPDC048545 | reverse complement strand
CCGGAGAGCCGGACGGCCACTCCTGGCAAGCCACTGAAGGCAAGACCTCATCAGCCACATCCGGCCCTCCCGGGCCGAACAACACCTTACGGAGACCTCATGACCGAGCGGGTGGGGCACATGACCGAGGGGGTGAACCCGTGAGCAACCACCTCGCGATCGCCACCGTGAGCGAGGCGCTGCGGCTGCTCATCACCCGAGCGCTCTCGCCCGACATCCCGTTCGCGGTCGAGGTCAGCACCCGCAAGCCGCCGACCGAGCCGCCCACCGACCCGACCATCACCGTCTTCCTCTACCAGGTCACGCCCAACGCCTCGCTGCGCAACCGCGACGCGCCCACCCGCGCGACCGACGGCACCGTGCTGACCCGGCCGGCTGCCGCCCTGGACCTGCACTACCTGATCAGCTGCTACGGCGAGGAGACCCAGCTGGTCGGCCAGCGGCTGCTCGGCTGCGTGGTCCGGGCGCTGACCGAACAGCCGCTGCTGTCCCGGCAGTTGATCGAGGAGGCGGCCACCCAGCCGTACCTGGTGGGGACGGACCTGGCCGCCTCGCCGCAGCGGGTGCGCTTCACGCCCACGCCGATGGACGTGGACGAGATGTCCAAGCTGTGGATGACGCTGTTCCAGACGCCGTACGCGCTGTCCGTGGCCTACCAGGCCACCGCCGTCTTCGTGGAGGGCAAGGCCGATCCGGTGGCCGGCAAGCCGGTGCTGCGCCGTTCCGTGCGGGCCGTGCCGTCCCGCGGACCGATCGTCGAGCGGGTGCTCTCCCGGCCCGCCGGGTCCCAGGGCGCCCCCGCGGAAGGGCCGGTGACCAAGGACCGGGAGCTGGTGGTGGACGGCTCCGGCCTGCGCGCGGACCTGGTGGTGGCCCGGCTGGGCGAGCGCCGGGTGACGGTCGACCCGGGCGGTGTCCGGGACGACCGTCTGGTGGTCGCCGTACCGGAGGACCTGCCGCCCGGTGTGTTCCGGGTGCAGGTGCTGCACGGGCTGGCACTGGACGGCCGATCGGCCGCCGAGCACCTCGCCGTGGAGTCCAACGTGCAGACCTTCACCCGGCAGCCGCGGATCGTCGCGCCGATCGGCACCGCGGACCGCAGCGACGGACCGGCCGGGGTCTCGGCCCGGCTGGATGTCCGGCTGGACCTGCCGCTCCGGGACGACCAGCAAGTCCTGCTGCTACTGGACGAGTTGCACCCGCCCGCCGGGCGGCCCGGGGCGAGCCACCAGTTCCGCGCACCCGCGCCGCCGCTGCCGCGCACCGACCCGTTCGAGGTCCGGGTGCCGGTCGTCGGCGTCCGCCCGACGGCGTACCTGGCCCGGATCCAGGTGGACGGCGTGCCGAGCGAGTTGACGGTGTCCGGCGACGGGGCCTTCACCGGCCCGGTCGTGGACCTGACGCACTGACCACAGGACGGGAGGTTTGGAGATGAGCACGCGCCGGAGGCAGGGCCGCGACGGCTCGGCGGACGACTCGCACCGGGAGTCGCTGTCCGCCGCGGTCGCCGCCGTGCTCGAACGGGTCGACGCGCACGCGGCCGGCCGTACTGCCGAGCCCGCCGTCCCGTCGGCCCCCGGCACCCGCCGGGGCGGGCGCCGGCAGCCCGCCACCGCTCTGGACGCAGTCACCGCTTCCTTCGGGCTCACCCCGTTCGAGCGCGACGTCCTCGTGCTGACCTCCGCCCCCGCGATCGACCCCACGGCCGCCGCCCGGTGCGCCGCGGCGGGCGGCGACCCGGGGCGCGCGTACCCGACCTTCTCCCTCGCCCTCGCCGCCCTGGACCAGCCGCACTGGAGCGCGCTCACCCCGGTGGGCCCGCTGCGCCGCTTCCGGCTGGTCGAACTCGACGACGAGACGGCGCTCACCGCCTCCCGGCTGCGGATCGACGAGCGGGTGCTGCACTTCCTGGTCGGCGTGCCGTACCTGGACGTGCGGCTGCACGGCCTGCTCACCCGGGTAGGACCGCCCGACGGGCTGCCCGGCCCGCATGAGCGGTGCGCCGCCGCGCTGGCGCGGGGGTGGACCTCGGCCGGGCTGTCCGGCCCGCCGCACACCGAGCTGACCGGCGCCGACCGCCGCACCCGCTGGGAGATCGCGGCGGAGGCAGCCCACCGCGCCGGACTCGGCCTCTACGCCGCGCACCGCGAGGACCTGCCCACCGAGCCCGCCGAGCGCGAGCAACTCGCCCGGCTGTGGCAGCGCGAGGCGATCCTGATCCCGGCCGCGCTGCTGGTGGAGAGCGGGGAGCCGGGCCGGGAGCGTCCGCAGGCCCCGAACGGCGCGGAGGCCTTCCTCGCCGGCCTCGCGGTGCCGCTGGTCGTGTCCGGCGACGAGCCCCCGCCCGCCGGGGCCTCGGACCGTACCAGGCTGACCGTGCCCCCGCTCGGCCCCGAGGAGCAGCTGGGGATCTGGGCCGAGGTGCTGGACGGTGCGCCGGGGGTCACCGAGGGCGGACTCCGCGCGCTGGCCGCGCAGTTCTCGCTACCCGGCCATGTGATCCGCTCGGCCGCGGCGACCGCCCGGCGGGCTGCCGAGTCCAGCGGCAACGGCGGGGACGGCGCGGACGGCGGGGAGGGTGCGGACGGCGAGGAGGGTGCGGACGTCAGCCGACTGGCCTGGCACGCCGGACTGGTGGAAGCCCGGATGTCCCTGGACGAGCTGGGCCGGCGGGTCGAGCCGCGCGCCGCCTGGGACGACCTGGTCCTGGAGGAGCGCCAGCTCGCGACGCTGCGCGAGATCGTCGCCCACGTCCGCCGGCGCGGCACGGTCTACCAGGAGTGGGGCTTCGAGTCGGTGCTGCGCCGCGGCCTCGGCGTGACCGCGCTGTTCGCCGGTGGGTCGGGCACCGGGAAGACGCTGGCGGCCGAAGTCGTCGCCGGGCAGCTCGGCGTGGACCTGTTCGTCATCGACCTCTCCCAGGTCGTCAGCAAGTACATCGGCGAGACCGAGAAGAACCTCCGGCGGGTCTTCGACGCGGCCGAACGCGGCGGCGCGCTGCTGCTGTTCGACGAGGCCGACGCGCTGTTCGGCAAGCGCAGCGAGATCAAGGACAGCCATGACCGCTACGCCAACCTGGAGGTCAGCTACCTGCTGATGCGGATGGAGGCCTACCGGGGCCTGGCCGTGCTCACCACCAACATGAAGAAGGCGCTGGACCCTGCGTTCATGCGGCGGATCAGGTTCGTGGCCGACTTCCCGTTCCCCGGAGTGCCGGAGCGCGCCGAGATCTGGCGGCGGGTCATCCCCGCGCAGACCCCCAGCCAGGGCGTCGATCCGGAGCGGCTCGCCCAGCTCACCGTGGCGGGCGGCTCCATCCGCAACATCGCGCTGTCCGCCGCCTTCCTGGCCGCCGACGAGGACTGCCCGATGCAGATGCGGCACCTGCTGGCCGCCGCGCGCACCGAGTACCTCAAGCTGGAGCGCTCGCTGTCGCCCTCGGAGGTCTCCGGATGGATCTGACCGAGGGGCCCGGGATCGGGCGGAGCAGCGCCGGGCCGGGCAGCGCGGGGACGGGCGGTGCCGGGCGGATCGAGGTCGAGATCGGCGAGCTGGTCCTCGACGGCTTCGCGCGGATCGACCACGAGCGGCTGACGGCGGCGTTCCGGAGCGAGCTGACCCGCCTGGTCGAGACGCGCGGCGTGCCGCTCGCGGTCGGTGGCGACCGTGCGCTGGACCTGCTCTCCGGGCTGCCGCCGCTGCCGGCTGACGCCTCGGCGCAGCGGCTCGGCGAGGCGCTCGCCCGCGCCGTGCACACCGGGCTGTCCGGCGGTTGCCGGGCGCCGGAGCGGGGGCGGACATGAGCCGACTGAACGCTCCTGCCCGGGATTCCGGGCAGGACGCCAAGCAGGGCGCGACCCGGCGCAAGACGCGGGCGCCGAAGGCCCGCACGCCCGAGCCGAAGGAGATCGTCTCCGGCGCGGGCCAGCCGCTGGACCCGGGCGTGCGCCGGGAGTTGGAGGCGCGGCTCGGGCACGACCTCAGCCGGGTCCGGGTGCACACCGACCGGGACTCCGCCGCGCTGACCGAGCTGATCGGCGCGGACGCCGTCGCCGTCGGTCCGGACCTCTTCTTCGGCGAAGGCAAGTACCGGCCGGCCGGTGAGGACGGCCGGCGGCTGCTCACCCACGAGCTGCTGCACACCGTCCAGGCCCCGAACCCGCTCGGCGCGCTGCGGGCCGGCCGTGACCTGGGCGCGGTCAGCCTGCCGCAGGACGCGATCGAACGGGAGGCGGAGCACGGCGCGCGCGAGGACCGGCCGGCGGCGGCGATGCCGGGCGCCACGCCGGGCTGGCTCCGCTACGCGACCGTCGACGCCGACCGGTTCCGCACCGAGCAGCTCGATCCGGCCACCCTGGTCGACCGGCTGGCAGCCGGCATCCTGCGCTCGCTGCGCGGGGACCCGACCGACTCCTCCGGCCGGGTCCGCCTGCAACTCGCACGCTTCGCACCGGAGTTGCAGGCCTCCGTGCTTGCCCGGCTGGCGGACCGGCTGCCTTCGTCGGACTACACCCGGGTGCTGGAGCTGGTCGAGGCCGCCGAGCACCGCCCAGCCGACGTGGACGGCGCACAGACGCCCGAGCCGGTCACCGACCGGGCCACCGACGAGCGCGGGCAGACGGACGAACAGGACCGCGACGAGCAGGACCGGAAGCGTCAACTCGACGAGGAGGCACGGCAGTCGGACGACCCGAAGGGCCGGCGCAAGCGCCGCAAGGGGCACGGCGGCAAGGACGACCAGGAGCGCCCGGAGCAGCAGGACGAGCAGCAGGCCCAGCCCGCGGAGGGCGAGGCCGCGCAGACTCCACCGGGCGCGCAGCCGGCTCCGCAGCCGGAGGCCGGTCAGGCCCAGCCCGCCGCCGACGCACAGCCTCCCGCCGTCGAGGAGGCGCCCTCGACGACCCCCGACGCGGGGCCGGAGCAGGCCGCCACGACGGAGGAGAGCGCACAGCCGGCAGCCGTCTCCGTACCCGGCTCGCCCGAAGCCGGACCGGCGGACGCCGCCGCCCAGCCCTCGGCCGGCACGAAGCCGCAGGAGCCCGCCGCCGCGCCGCTGCCGCAGCCCGCACCCGTCAAACCCGAGCGGCTGGAAGCGATCGCGCGGGCCGAGGACAGCCCGCTCGCCCGGCACGGGATGCTGGACGGCGACCAGCAGCAGCGCGAAACCCCGGACGAGGAGCGGCCGTTGGGCCTGGAGCCCGGCGCGGACGCGGAGGTCCACGACTCGCCCGGCGCCGGCGAGGACCGGCAGTCGCAGTCGGCCGCCCCCGGGCCGGAGCTCAACCCGGGGGACTTCCTGCCCTCGGCCGACCTCGACGTGTCCGGTGTACCGACCACCGATCAGGTCCAGGTGGCTGCGGACGGCGCGCCCCCCGTGCATGCCGAGGCGCCGGAGTTCCCCGCGCCGCCCGCGACCAAGGCCGACCAGGTGCAGGCCGAACGGGAGAGCCGACCCGAGGACGAGACGGAGCCGACGGCTCCCGAGCAGGCCCAGCCCGACCCGGCCCAGCCCGAACCGGCACAGCCTGTGGCTGCCCCCGAGCCGAGCCCCGCCGCCGAGGCCGAGGACCGGAGCGCCCGTGACCTCCAGCCGGAGCAGCCGGTCGAGCAGGAGATCGGCCCCGACCCGACCACGAACCCGACCGCACCCCCGGCACCGGCCGCCGCCGCGCCCGCCCCTGCGGAGCCGCAGCAGCCGGAAGCCCCCGCCGAGGAGGCACGCGAGGCCGAGCCCGCGGCCACACCCGAGCCGCAGGGCCCTGGCCCGGAGCTCACCGCTGCCGCCCCCACCACGGCAGGTCCGCTCGGCGGCGACGGCCCGGACGGCACCGGCGCCACTCCCGACACCGGCCGCGACGCCGGCGCCGCCCCCGGCCCGGCGGCCGAGCAGGCCGACGCGCCCGCCGGACTCGCCACCCAGCCCGCCCCGGACGCCTCACTGGAGTCCGGCGGCGGTGCCTGCGCGGGCCCACAGCAGCCCACCACCGAGGCGGAGCCGGACGGTGCCGGTGGCAACGGCGGAGGCGCCGGTGGCGGCTGCGCGGCGGGCGGCGCAGCCGGGGGCGCCCCGCCCAAGCGGGAGGAGCGGCCGCCCCCGCCCGACGTCTCCGCCCAGGACCCGCAGAGCGCGCTCGCCACCGCCGCGAGCCTGCCGCCCGACCGGATGGCCGCCACCCTGGGCGGCGTGGACGGTTCGGTGGACCGTACGGTCGGCGAGCAGCACGCCCGGCTGCAGGCCGCCCCGCCGGCCGTCCAGCGCCCGTCCGGCGCCCCGCAGACCCAGTCCGGCCTGCCCGAAGCCGCCCCGCCTGCCGAGGCGGTGACGGAGCGGCTGGAGCGGGTCGGCCCGCAGGCCGCGGACGGCGAGCAGCAGAAGGCCGAGCAGAAGAAGGTCGGGGGCCAGAACCCCGGCGACCGGGTCGCCGCGCCCCACGTCGCCGACGACGCGAGCAACCAGGTCTCGCCGCAGGAAGTGCAGCAGGTGCAGGGCGCGGTCGGCGACGTGCCCACGACCGACCCGGCGTTGAACACCACCGTCGGCCCCGCGCCGAGGGTCGAACTGACCGGGGAGAGCGACCCGGCGCGCACCGACCGGCAGGCGGCGAAGCTCAAGGACAGTTCCACAAAGATCCTCGGCGTCGGCCGGGAGGACGCCGCCAAGCCGATGGGCGAGGACCGGATCTACCCGGACGTGCCGAAGGAGACCCTCACCGCCTCCGTACCGGGCGGCGGGGGCAAGGGCAGGGGCGCCAGGGCCGGCGGCGCGGTCGACACCGAGCCGGGCATCGGCATCGTGACCCAGCAGGAGCGCGGCCCGCAGATCCAGGCCGCGGTCGGCCAGGGCCAGAGCCGGCTGGGCTCCGAACAGGCCGAGCAGAAGCAGGGCGAGGCCGATGCGCGCCGGCAGAACCAGGCCGAGGTCGACCAGGCGGTGGCCGACAACGCCCAGGCCCAGGCCGGCGAACGGGGTGAGGCCGCCGAGAAGGTCAAGGCCGAGCGCGAGCAGTGGCGCACCGAGCAGGACCAGAAGGTCACCACCGCGGACCAGGACTCCGACGCGGAGCACCAGGACAAGAGCGGCCGGATCGACAAGAAGCGCACCGAGGCCGACAAGGACGTCCAGGACCGTCAGCAGCAGGACAACCAGAAGATCCAGGACAAGCGGAAGGAGGCCGAGGAGAAGGCGCAGAAGGAGAAGGACCGCAAGAAGGAGGAGTCCGAGGGCTGGTGGGGCTGGGTCAAGTCCAAGGTCAAGGCGGCCTTCGACGCGCTGGTCGAGGCGGTCACCAAGGTCTTCGACTACTTCCGCGGCCTGATCAGCGACATCATCGACGGCTTCCGCAAGTTCGTGGACTGGGCGATCGACCAGGCACGGAAGTTCGCCGTCGACCTGATCGACAAGCTCGCCGACGCACTGATCGCGATCTGCGATGTCCTGTTGGCGGCCTTCCCCGAACTGCGGGACAGGTTCCGCAAGAAGATCGAGGAGTGGCGCGACAAGGCCGTCGCCAAGGTCAACGAGTGGGCGGACAGGCTCAAGAACGCCGTGAACAAGCTGCTCGACCTGCTCGCGGCCGGACTGAACGCCCTGCTGAACGCGCTGGAGGCCGGGCTCAAGGCCGCCATCGAGGCGGTCCGCAAGGCCGTCATGGACGCGATCGACTTCGTGCAGAAGGCGATCGCGATCTTCGGCGAGTTCGCGGTCCTGATCGGCGACATCGCCTCCGACCCGGGCGGCTGGCTCAAGAAGCTCGGCAGCGCCGCGATCGACGGCATCCAGCACTACCTGTGGGGTGCGATCAAGAGCGCGGTGCGGACCTGGTTCAACGAGAAGGTCGAGTCGGTGGTCGGCCTGACCTCCACGATCGTCAACGTGCTGGTCAAGGGCTGCATCTCGATGGCCCAGATCGGACGGATGGCCTGGCAGGCGATCGTCGCCTCGCTGCCCGGCATGATCGTCTCGATCGTCGTCGAGAAGCTGGTGTCACTGATCGTGCCGGCGGCGGGCGCGATCATGGCGATCATCCAGGGCCTGGTGGCGGCGTGGAACACCATCAGCAAGATCGTCGCCGCGATCGGGAAGTTCGTCACCTTCCTGAAGGCGGTCAAGTCCGGCTCGGCCGCCTGCCTGTTCGCCGACGCGGTCGCGGCGGGCGTGGTCGCGCTGCTCGACTTCATCTCCAACTTCCTGCTCAGCAAGCTCAAGGGGGCAGGCAAAGCCGTCGGCACCAAGCTCAAGGGGATCGCCCAGAAGATCCTCAAGGGCCTGGCCAAGGCTGGTCGCGGTGCCCGCAAGGCCACCGGAACCGCCGTCAACAAGGCCCGCGCGAGCCTGCGCCGGGCCACCCGGTCACTGCGCAAGCCGCCCTCCCCCGGCCGCACCCGCCCCGCCCGCCCGGCCCGTACCGGCCCCGCCCGGCACACCGTCCGGCAGGCCGAGCGCCACCCCTCGGCCACCCCCCGACGCCCGCGCCGCGAGGTCACCCGCCCGAAGTCCGCCGCACCCCGCCGCCCCACCTCCCCCGTCGGCCGCGCGCTCAACTCCTCCCGCCAGACCGTCAAGGCCGCCCTCAACCGCGTCCGGGTCGCCGCCCGCACCCTCGGCCGCAGGCTCCTCGACAGCAAGCTCGGCCGCGCCCTCACCAACGGCGCCCACAAGATCCGCGACGCCTACCGCAAACAGCGCGACCGCCTGCGCGCCTGGCACACCAAGCGCCAACAGCAACGCGCGGACCGCCGCAAGCACGAGAACTCCCCGGACGCGAAGAAGCAGCGCCTCGAACTGATCGTGGCCCGCATCCGGCCGAAGGTTCGAGGGATGCTGGCGCGCGGCGTACCACGCCCGGTGCTCCGCGCAGCGCTGGCCGGCATGCGCGTGTGGTACCGCCTTTCGGACCTGGCGGTCCGCGGCGCGGACCACTTCGGGATCGTCGCCCTGATCAATCCGGAGGATCTGGTCCTCAAGGGGCAGGACGTGACGATCTCGCGCGACGAGGTCCTGCGGTTCCTCCACCGGCTCGCCATCGAGATCGAGAACGACCCGGGGATCGTGAAGGCGAGCGCGAACGTCGACGTCACGCAGAAGGAGCCGGGCGTCGTACCCCGGCACACCGTGCGCTCGCCCGTCCCGTCGCCGGCCATCACCCGGAAGACCCGGGCACTCAATCCGCTGAAACAACAGGAACAGGACGTTCTGGACTTCCCCGATGAGCAGGGCCAGCTCGCCTCGCTCCGACGCACGCAGACGGGCGACAAGACGCCCAACAAGGTGGTCGTCGGCGAAGGGTTCCTGTCGGAGGAGCAACTGAGCCACATCTATCTGACGAAGACCGTGAAGGGGGTGAAGAAACCCGGCATACCCGACGAGCTGACGACGAACGGGAAATGGGACGACTACGTCACGTTCACGGACAACTTCTTCCGCGGCAGGCCGCAGCTGCCCGGGATTCCGAAGAAGGACCGGACCGACATGCTCAAGACCGCCTGGCTGCTGGCCGGGCAGGAGGTCGAGCGAGACCCGCAAGCCATGGTGACGAACGCTCTCCTGGTGCAACGCCTCGTCCACGAGCAGGAGGGGAAGAACCGGCCCAAGGTGTTGAAGGGCATCTTCGAATCCCTGCCCGCCGCCTTCTCCGGATCCGAGAAGGGCGGAGAGTGGCTGACCGACGATCTGGCCGGCACGCGGTCCATCGAGGACGAGCGCAATCGGATCAAGGCTGAGCGGGCCGCCGATCTGGCACGGTTGAAGGGGCTGCGCGCGGGCTCCGGGACCGACAGGACAGAACTGGAGGCCCTCAACAGGGAGTCACGGAACGCCTACAACAGGCAGATGCGCCCCCTGAAGAACGCCGACAAGCTGGCGGACCGCCATGTCAGGTCCGTTGCGGCATGGATCAAGGACTTCGGCATCGAGGAGAGGATTCCCGCCATCATCAAGGAGCTCCAACTCGAAAGCGTCGAGCCGACCGATGAGCGGGTGAAACAGGCGCTCTTCGCCAAGATCAGCGCGGTCGTGAAGGAAATGTACCTCGCCGAGAACCGGAAGTAGAGCTAGCCGCGTTCCGCTCACCACACGAATCACCGTACGAAGGATGACAAGCGTGACCGAGTACGACTACCAGTCCGATCGATATGTCCTGCGCCCCGGAGTCGGTGCCGAGCAAGTCGATGGCGTTGCCCTCGGTCTTGGCTGGGAGCTCGTGCGGGAGATCCCCCGCGACAAGGACGAGGGTGTGGACGGGCAGTTGATCTGGCTGGGTGCGGGCAACGTCTCGCTGCACTACGTCGTGGATGCCACGTCCGGCATCGGATACGTCCTGCTCGCGGGACCGAGCCGCCCCGCCGTGGAACCGTTCGTGGGTCCGGTCGTCGATCGCCTGCGGCCGTGGACCCTCCCAGAACTGTTCGAGCTGCTCGACGAGGCCGACGAGCCCCGCGAACGCGTCAGGAACACCCTCCGGATCGGGCTCGCCGCGTCCGCGGAGTTCGACAAGGAGGTGTTCCGAAGGATCAGTGGGACGTACACCGACGGCGAGGCCCAGGTCCGACTCGCCGGCCTCTGGGCCGCGACGTACACCGGCTATCGACAGCTCCTCCCCCAGATCAGGGAGATCGCGTCGCACGACCAGGTGGAGTGGATCCGGTCCCGCGCCGAGAGCATCGCCTCGGCCTTCGAGTCCGAGGACGACGCGCGGTGACCGGTTTCAGTGACGCGCCCAGGCCCGTGCGGTCCGGGCTGGTCATCGTGGATCCGCAGCGGGGGACGCCGCAGCGGGTCATCGTGCTGCAGTTCAATCCGGACAGCCTGGAGCGGTCGTTGGCGCCGCAGGTGGCGGGGGCGGACGGGAGCGGGGACCGGACGGAGGCGTTGCGGCTGAAGGGGCCGGCCGTGGAGACGTGGAAGTTCACCGCGGAGCTGGACGCGACGGACCAGCTGGACGTGCCGTCGCCGAACGGGATCCATCCGCAGCTGGCGACGCTGGAGTTGCTGGTGCAGCCGGCCAGTGCGCAGCTGAGGGCCAATCAGGCGCTCGCCGCGGCGGGGACCCTGGAGATCACGCCGGTCGAGGCGCCGCTGACGCTGTTCACCTGGGGCAGCAAGCGGATCCTGCCGGTTCGGCTGACCGAACTCACCATCACCGAAGAGGCGTTCGACATCGAGCTGAATCCGATCAGGGCGGCCGTCGCGATCGGCCTGCGCGTGCTGACCGTCACCGATCTGCCGACCGGCCACCGCGGGGCCGAGCTGTACCTGGCGCACCTGGCGCAGAAGGAGCGGCTGGTCGGCGCCGCGGCCGACGGCCGGTTGAGTGTGCTCGGCCTGGGAGGGGGACTCCGATGACCGTCGACCCCGCGTCCGGCGCGCTGCCCGCGCCCTCGCCGTACCCGCTGACCAGCCGGTACCACGGCGTCCCGGTGGCCCTGCACACGACTCCGGACGGACGGCAGGTGCCGTACCTGCAGCGGAGGTTGCTGCCGAGCGCGGACGGTCTGACCCCGCTGGCCGAGCACACCGTGAGCGCCGGCGACCGCCTCGACCTGCTTGCGGACCGCTACCTCGGCAGCGCCGACCAGTGGTGGCGGATCGCCGACGCCAACCCGGTGGTCGATCCGCGGGAGTTGACCGCGACGCCGGGCCAGCGGATCACCATCGCGCTGCCCGGTGCGGTGCCGGGGGTGGGCAATGCCTGACCTCTCGGCCGTCACGGGAGGCGGGCCGGTCGGGTCGATCCATCTCAGCCTGCTGATGGGTCCGCAGATCCCGGTGCCGGTGCCGCAGCCGGTGACGGACGCCCTGCTGTCGGCGCAGGTCACGGTGGCGTCCGGGCAGCGCAGTGGGTTCCAGCTCGCCTTCGACCTGTCGAAGCACGGTCTGATCAACACCGCGCTGCTGCCGGGCGGCTTCTTCGACCCGAAGACCAGGGTCGTGCTGATGGTGACCGTGACGGGCACCCCGACCGTGCTGATGGACGGTGTGATCATCCGCCAGGAGGTGGGCATCAGCAACCAGCCCGGCCAGTCCACGCTCACCGTCACCGGCGAGGACCTGACGGTGCTGATGGACCTGGAGGAGCAGGCCGGGGTGCCCTTCCCCGCGATGTCCCCGGCGGCCCGGGTCGCCGCGATCATCGGCAAGTACGGGCAGTACGGCATCCTGCCGCTGGTCGTCCCCGAGCTGGTGCCGCAGACGCCGATGCCCACCCGGCGGATCGACTTCCAGAAGGGCACCGACCTCGGGTACGTCAGCGAGCTGGCGAAGGCCAACGGTTACGTGTTCTACCTCGACCCGGGCCCGGTCCCCGGGATGAGCCGCGCCTACTGGGGGCCGGAGAACCGGCTCGGCGTCCCGCAGCACGCGCTGAACGTGAACATGGACGCGCTGTCCAACGTCGACCAGCTGACGTTCGCCTTCGACGGCACGGCCCGCGAGGAGCCGGAGGCCCGCATCCAGCTCCCGGCGACCAAGGTGTCCTCCGTCCTGCCGGTGCCGGAGGTCAGCATCCTGCGCCCGCCGCTGGCGCTCAAGCCCGCGCCGGCGCTGAAGAAGAAGGTCATCGCCGACACCGCCAAGAAGGACAGCAGCCAGGCCGTCGCCGAGACCATCGCCAAGGCGATGCAGTCGGCGGACGCCGTCTCCGGCTCCGGCCAGCTCGACGTCGTCCGGTACGGGCACGTGCTGCGGCCGCGCGAGCTGGTCGGCGTCCGCGGCGCCGGGCTCACCTACGACGGCCTGTACTTCGTCAAGAGCGTCACCCACAACCTCAAGCGCGGCTCGTACACCCAGAACTTCACGCTGACCCGCGAGGGCCTGATCGCCCTCCAGCCGACCGTCATCCCCTAACGCCGCAGCAGGAGTTGCCCGCATGGCCGAACCGACCCGCTACCTCGGCAAGTTCCGGGGGACGGTGGTGAACAACGCCGACCCGCTCGGGATCGGCCGCATCCAGGCCCAGGTGCCCGACGTGCTGGGCGAGGCCGTGTCGACCTGGGCGATGCCCTGCTTCCCGGTGGCCGGTCCGGGCATGGGGCACTACGCGGTCCCGCCGGTCGGGGCGGGCGTGTGGGTGGAGTTCGAGCAGGGCGACCAGAGCTACCCGATCTGGACGGGCTGCTGGTACGGCTCCGCCTCGGAGGTCCCGGTGGAGGCGACGACCGGCCCGCCGGGGGCGCCGAACACGGTGCTGGAGACCACCGGGCGGCGGGTGATCGTCCTGTCCGACGACCCGACCACGGGGATCACGCTCCGCACCCCGAGCGGGGCCTCGATCGTGATCAACGACTCGGGCATCCAGATCAGCAACGGCCAGGGCGCCTCGATCTCGCTCGTCGGCGCCACCGTTTCCATCAACCAGGACGCCCTGAGTGTGACCTGACGGGGGAGAACGTCATGACCGGAAATCTGCTGCACGTCAATGCGACGGTGACCTGCCCGCACGGGGCCCAGGCGACGGCCCGGCCCGCCCAGGCGCGGGTGCTGGTCGCCGGCCAGGCCGTCACCAGCACGGCCGACCCGTACACCGTGACCGGCTGCCCGTTCAACGTGGCCGGCAAGCCGCAGCCCTGTGTGACGGTCCGCTGGGTGCTGCCGTCCGCCCGGATCCGGGTGAACGGCTCCCCCGCGCTGCCGCAGTCCGCCATCGGGCTGTGCCAGAGCGCCGAGCAGGTCCCGCAGGGGCCGCCGATCGTGACCGTCGTCCAGCAGCGGGCGGAGGGCGTATGAACACCGCACAGCACCCCGGGCCCGGCGCGCAGCCGACGGCTCCGCTGCACGGTCCGGCCCGGACGGACCTCGCGTTCCCGTTCCGGATCGACAGCCGCGGGCGCACCGCCGAGGCGGCGTACGACGACCATGTGCGCGACCTGATCGAGCAGTTGCTGTTCACCAGTCCCGGCGAGCGGGTCATGCACCCGGACTTCGGCTGCGGGCTGCTCGACCTGGTCTTCGCGCCGAACAGCCCGGAGCTGGCGGCCACCCTGCAGCTGTCCGTCCAGGCGGCGCTGCAGCGGTGGCTGGGCGACGTCATCGAGGTCGCCGGGCTCGACGTGGAGAGCGAGGACAACGTGGTGCGGGTCGAGCTGGCCTACGTGGTCCGCCGGACCGGTACGCAGCGGCACGACGTTTTCGAGGGCGGGGTGGCGGCATGACCGGGCGATCCGAACGTCCGACGGCACAGTGCGGGGCGGAACTGCGGCGCGCCGACGTGCGCGCGGCGCACCTGCTGGGCCTGGACGGCGCCGAGCCGGAGGACGACGGACGCAGGCTGACCGTGACCTTCCTCGGCCGGGCGCCGGATGAGCTCGGCCCGGAGAACATCCGCGTCGACGGCGGCCGCCGGATCACCGGACTGCGCGCCCTCGCGGTCGAGATCGAGCGCGCGGACGACCCGGAGCTGGACGACCGGATGCACGTCACCCTCGACCGGGTCGGCGACACCTCCCGCTACCGGCTGACCGTGGTCGAGGCGGACGCCTACGGCCGGCCGGGCACCCGACCGTACCCGGGCTTCGACCCGAGGTACGCGAGCACCGGGTTCTCCTTCGGCGCCGACTGCCCCTCCCCCTACGACTGCCGCACCGAGGAGAGCTGCCCGCCCTCCGCCCCGGCGTCCGCCGTCATCGACTACACCGCCCGCGACTACGAGAGCCTGCGCCGGCTCGTGCTGGACCGGATGAGCCTGACCACCCCCGGCTGGACCGAGCGGCACCTGCCCGACCTCGGCATCACCCTGGTCGAGCTGCTCGCCCACACCGCCGACCAGCTCTCCTACCAGCAGGACGCCGTGGCCACCGAGGCGTACCTCGACACCGCCCGACGCCGGGTGTCGGTGCGCCGGCACGTCCGGCTGATCGACTACGCCGTGCACGACGGCTGCAACGCCCGGGCGTTCGTCGCCCTGGCGACGGACCGCCCGCTCACCCTCCACCCCGGCGGCTTCCGCTTCGCCGCCGTCGATGTCAGCCGGCTCGGCCCGCAGGAACGCCCGGAGCTGTCCACGGTGATCCCCGACGAGCAACTGGACGCGCTCACCCGGACCGCGGCGGTCGAGGTGTTCGAGCCGCTCGGCGGAACGGACCTGGTGCTGCACCCCGAGCACAACACCATGCGGTTCTGGACCTGGGGCGACCAGGACTGCGTCCTGCCGAAGGGCGCGACTTCCGCCACCCTGCGCGACGACTGGCACGAGGCCGACCGGCCCGAGGACCGCACCCGGCACCTGGCGCTGCGCCCCGGCGACCTGCTGGTCGTCGAGGAGGTGCTCGGCCCGCGCACCGGCGCCGCCGCCGACGCCGACCCCGCGCACCGCCAGGCCGTCCGGCTCACCTCGGTCACCCGCCTGGTCGACGAGCTGTACCAGCAGCCCGTGGTCGAGGTCGAGTGGGCGCCGGAGGACGCCCTCTCCTTCCCGGTCTGCCTGTCCGCACGCGGCGGGAGCGACTGCGGCCCGATCACCGACGTGAGCGTCGCCCGCGGCAACGTCGTCCTGGTCGACCACGGCCGCTCGCTCACCTTCTGCGGCGGAGCCCCGGAGACCTTCGCGGTGCCGCCGGAGCCGGTCCGGGTGGCACCCTGCGGACCGGACGGATCCGGCTGCGCGGACCGCACCGGGGGCAGCCCCGCGGCGGAGGCGATCCACGAACTGCTCGACCGGACCAGGACCGGCCGCCAGCTCGGCCCGCAACAGGTCCGCGAGCTGTACGCGCTGCTCGGCGAGGCGGCGGTCCGGCGGGCCGGGCTGAGCATCCAGCTCGCGCCGGGCGCGAACGCGGAGGGCGAGGACGGCCAGGGCACCGTGGTCGAGCCGCCCACGGCCGACGCCCAGGCGGCGACGCTGGAGACGCTGCTCGACCAGACCCGTTACCCCGTCCTGCCACAGCCTTTCCGTCCGGTGCTGCGCTACGCGCCGGTCACCCAGGCGGCCGCCTACCCCGACCGGGCGCACGTCTGCGCCCGGCAGGCCGCCCTGCTCGCCGGCATCCCCGAACGGGTCCGCCGGCGGCTGGAGGAGCTGTGGCACCGGGCGGACTGCGGCCACCCCCTCTCCCGCGCCGAACTCGCCGAACTGACCCTGCTGTTCGGGGCCCGGGTGGTGCACGAGCTGCACCTCTCCGAACGGCCCGCCGCCGGGCTGCGCGAACTGCTGGCCCGCCGCGCCCGCCTGCTCGCCGCCAAACTGCGCCGCCTCGAGGTGCTCACCGCCCGGGCCCGCTCCGGCGGGGTGCTCCGGCGGCCCGGCGTCTGGGAGGTGGCGCAGAGCTGGGGCGGCCGGTACGCCTCCGGGCTCGACCCCGACTCCCCCGCGCTGGCCGGCCCGGCGTCCGGGATCGCCGTCCAGGACCCTCGTGCCGCACTTCCGGCCGTCCGGGCCACCGCCGGGGGCCAGGAGTGGACGCCCCTCCGGGACCTGCTCGCCGACGGCCCGCGCGACCGGCACTTCGTCGGCGAGCCGGAGGACGACGGCCGCCTCGCGCTGCGCTTCGGCGACGGGCGGCACGGTCAGCCGCCCCGGCCCGGCGCGGAGTTGCGGGTCGCCTACCGGATCGGCAACGGCACGGCCGGCAACGTCGGCGCTGAGGCCATCAACCACCTGGTGGTCTGCCAGGACCAGCCGCCCCACCCGAGGGGGCGCAGCACCGTCGTACCGCCGCAGGACGCGCTGCTCCGGGTCCGCAACCCGATGCCCGCGAGCGGCGGCACCGATCCCGAACCGCTCGACCAGGTACGGCAGTCGGCCCCGCTCGCGCTGAGCCGCACCCGGCTGCGCGCCGTCACCGCCGCCGACTACGCGGAGCTGGCCGCAGCCCTGCCGGGCGTCCGGCGGGCCGCCGCCGAACTCCGCTGGACCGGCAGCGTCCAGGAGGTCCACGTCGCCGTCGAGCCGTACGGGCACGCCACCGCGGACACCGCCCTGCTCGAAGCGGTCGGACACGGCCTGGAGGCGTACCGCCGGATCGGCCACGACCTGGTCGTCCGCCCCGCCCTGGTGGTGCCGCTCGACCTCGAACTGCAGGTCTGCGCCGCCCCCGGCTACCAACGCGGCCACGTGCTCGCCGAGTTGCGGCGGGTGCTGGGCAACCGCGCCCTGCCGGACGGCCGCCTCGGCTTCTTCCACCCGGACGCGCTGGGCTTCGGCGAGCCGGTGCGGGTCTCCCGGCTGGTGGCCGCGGCCGCCGCCGTACCGGGCGTGGTCAGTGCCCGGGTCACCCGGCTGCGGCGGCAGTTCGGGCGGGACGACGGCGAGCCGGCCGACGGGTTGCTGCGGCTCGGCGGGCTGGAGATCGCCGGCTGCGACAACGACCCCGACTGGCCGGAGAACGGCCGGCTCTCGATCGTGATCGGAGGTGGCCGATGAGCGGCCAGTGCACCTGCGGCTGCGCGGGCACCGCCACCGCGACGCCGGTACCGCTGTTCAACCCGCCCGGACTGGACGCCATCGGCTACCGGGTCGGCAGCTACGGGGAGTTCCTCGACAGCCTGCTCGCCCGGCTGTCCGGACCCGCCTACCCGGCGCTGCGCGACCTGACCGTCCGTACCCCGGACGACCCGGCGATCGCGCTGCTGGACTCCTGGGCCGTGCTCGCCGACGTGCTCACCTTCTACTCGGAGCGGATCGCCAACGAGGGCTACCTGCGCACCGCCACCGAGGAGGGCTCGCTCACCCTGCTCGGCCGGCTGGTCGGGCACCGGCCCCGGCCCGGCGTCGCCGCCGACACCTACCTCGCCTACACGCTCGACCACGACCCGCGGGCCGCCGAGGACCCGACCGTGACCATCCCGCGCGGCGCCCGCAGCCAGAGCGTCCCCGGCCCCGGCGAGGACCCGCAGTCCTTCGAGACCGCCGAGGACCTCGCCGCCCGCTCCGCCTGGAACGAACTGGCGGTGCTGCGCCGCCGCCCGTACCAGCTGACGCCCGGACAGCTGAACCCCGGTGGCCGGGCCGAGCTGTTCGCCGCCGGCACCGCCAACAACATCAAGCCCGGCGACCGGCTGCTGTTCGTGTTCAGCTCCGACAAGGCCGCCGACCCGGTCCACCGGGTGCTGCGGCTGGTGCCCGAGGTGCGGCTCGACCGCGAGAACGACGTCACGGTGATCGGGCTGCCCCGGGACCTGCGCACCCTCAAGGACCTGCGCGCCGAGCTGGCGGACTGGATCACCGTCTCCGAGAACGCCCCGAACCCCAGGCCCGGGCACAGCCGGATCGTCCGGGACTTCGACGACCAGGTGCTGGCCCCGCTGCGCGCCGACCTCGACCGGCCGTCCGGCCCGCTGAGCACCCCCGCGGACTTCGCCGACCGGCTGGCCCCGGTGATCGCGCGGTCGGCCGAGGCCGCCGAACTGGCGCGCTCCCAACAGCCGGTGGCCGACTGGTTCGGACGCCTCGGCGAGGAGCTGTCCGGCCTGCGCGACCGCGCCCACCAGCTGGAGCCGCCGCAGGCTCCCGACAAGCCCGGACCGCACCCTCCCGGCATCGGCACCGCCGACCCGGCCGTCCGCGGACTCGGCTCGGTGCTGGCGGCGCTGCGCACCGCCCCCGCCCGGCCCCCGCTGAGCGCCCGGGACCTCGCCCGCGACCCGCAGCGCCTGTTCGCGCCCGGCTCGGACCTCGGCGTGCAGCTGCTGTCCGCACTCGACCCCCGGCTGCGCGACGGCCTCTACCCCGCCTGGCGGCGGGTCGACCTGACGGCGCCGCTCGCCGTGCACGAGATCCAGGCGATGCGGGTGGTCGCCACCCCGTTCGGCGCCACCGCGCCGCTCAAGCCCGTCTACGGCAACGACGGCCGGATCGACCGCTACGTGGACTGGCCGCTCTCCGGCAGCACGCTGATCGGCGTCCGGGTCGGCTTCGACACCGCCGGCACCGTCCCGAAGACCGCCGACTTCACGTACGTCGAGGCCGGCAGCCTGACGCACAACGGCTTCTCGCTGCCGTGGGACCACACCTTCCCCTTCGGGCCCGGACAGGTCAAGGTGGTCACCACCGAGCCGCCGGCGCCGCAGCCGAATCCGCACGCCGCCGCCGTGCGCGCCGCCGTGCCCGCTCCCGACCAGGAGGCCGGGGTCAGCGCCGAGTTCCTGGCCAAGCTGCCCGAGCGCACCGTCTTCGTGTCCCGCCCGCAGGCCGACGGCCGCATCCACGTGAAGGTCGACGGCGGGCCCGGCGCCGCGCTCGACTACCAGCTCGACCCGGGCCAGGAGAAGACCGGCGAGTCCGGCGAGCTGAACGTCCGGGTCCACCGCTACACCGCCACCGACGAGTCGCCGCCCGCGGTCGAGGTGGTGTTCACCACCAAGCTGCAGCCGGTCTCCGGCACGGTCCTCACCCTCGACGCCGTGTACGACCAGATCGCGCCCGGCAGCTGGGTGGTCATCCAGCGCCCGCGCAAGGGAATCGACGGCGGCATCCCGGGCAGCCGCGACCTCGCCGAGGTCATCACCCGGGTGACCGACGTACGGGTGATCTCCCGCGCCGACTTCGGCATCACCGGCAAGGTGACCGAACTGTCCCTTCAGCAGCCGTGGTCGGACGAGAATGACACCCAGCTCTCGGACATCCGGGACGCCACCGTCTACGCCCGCGGCGAGCCGCTGCGGCTCGCCGACGAGCCCGTCACCGAGGAGGTCCACGGCGACCGGATCGAACTCGCCCGGCTCTACGACGGGCTGACCCCCGGCCGGTGGATCGCGGTCAGCGGCGAGCGGACCGACATCCCGAACACCACCGGGGTCCGGGGCACCGAACGCGCCATGATCGCCGGCGTCGAGCAGAGCGTCGACCCGTTCCTGCCCGGGGACACCGTCCGCACCACCATCACGCTCAGCGCCCGCCTCGCCTTCCGCTACCGGCGCGACACCGTCCAGGTCCTCGGTAACGTGGTCCGCGCCACCCAGGGCGCCACCCGCGACGAGGCCATCGGCAGCGGCGACGCCGGCATCCCCGGCCAGCGCTTCACGCTGTGGCAGTCGCCGCTCACCTGGCTCGCCGCCGACAACCCCAGGGGCGCGCGCAGCACCCTGGAGGTCCGGGTCGACGGGGTGGCCTGGCACGAGGTCGACAGCCTCGCCGGGCGGGGCCCGGACGAACAGGTCTACGTCACCGCGACCACGACCGACGGGCGCACCACCGTCACCTTCGGCGACGGCGTGCACGGTTCACGCCTGCCCACCGGCCGGGAGAACGTCCGTGCCCGCTACCGGATCGGCATCGGCGACAGCGGCAACGTCGGCGCCGGACGGATCACCCAGCTCACCACCCGCCCGCTCGGCGTCTCCGCCGTCGTCAACCCGCTGCCCGCCACCGGCGGCGCCGGACCGGACGGCCCGGGCCTGGCCAGGCACAACATCCCGCTCGCCGTCACCGCCCTGGACCGGCTGGTCTCGGTGCCCGACTACGAGAACTTCACCCGCTCCCGGGCCGGCATCGGGCGCGCGAGCGCCACCCGACTCTCGGACGGCAGGCGGGAGCTCGTCCACGTCACGGTGGCCGGGGTGGACGACATCCCGTTCACCGCCGACTCCGACCTGATCCGCACCCTGCGGTCCTCGCTCACCACCTACGGCGACCCGAAGCTGCCGGTCGAGGTCGCGCTGCGCGAACTCGTCCTGCTGGTCGTCGCCCTGAGCGTCAAGGTCGACCCGGACCACTCCTGGGACCTGGTCGAACCGGCGCTGCGCCGCACCCTGCTCGACCGGCTCGGCTACGCCGGGCGCCAACTCGGCCAGAGCGCCCACCTGTCCGAGGTGCTCACCGCCGCCCAGGCCGTCCCCGGCGTGGACTGGGTCGAGGTCGACGCCTTCACGGGCGTGCCCGGCAGCCTCACCCCGGAGGGCCTGGAGCACCTGCCCGAGCGGCTCGCCCAGCCGCAGCCGAGCGTCCCGGCCCGACTCGCCCGCTTCGACGAACAGCGGTACCGGGTGCGGGGCCCCGAAGCGGAGACCCTCACCGAGGTCGCCGCCCGCAACGGCGTCTCGGTCGCCGAGCTGCTGCGCCTCAACCCGTCCGTCACCGACACCCAGCCGCTGCCGCCCGGCCGCGTGGTGACCGTGTTCCGCGGCATCCGCCCGGCCCAACTCGCCCTGCTGTCACCGAACCTGCCCGACACGTTGATCCTCAAAGAGGTGCTCCGATGACTCGTGATCCGGACGGACTGGTGGAGCTGCTGCCGCAGTGGCACCGGCTGCGGGACGCCGAGGCGGGCGAGCCGCTGCGCGCCCTGCTGGCCGTCATCGCCGAGCAGGTCGACGTCGTCCGCAGCGGTGTCGAACAGGGTTACCAGGACTGGTTCGTGGAGACCGCCGCCGACTGGGCCGTCGCCTACCTCGGCGACCTGGTCGGCTACCGGATCCTGCCCGGCTACGAGGAGGTGCTCGCCACCGGCCTGCACGGCGGGGCCTCCCCGGAGCGGGCCGCGGCCCGCGACCGGCTCGCCGCCCGGCTGGCGCCGCGGCACGACGTCGCGAACACCGTCGCCAACCGCCGGCGCAAGGGCACGCTCGCCCTGCTGGAGGAGCTGTCCGCCTCGGTCGCCGACTGGCCGGCCCGGGCGGTGGAGCTCTCCCGGCTGCTCGGCGGCACCCAGCCGGTGCGGCTGCTGCGCCCGGACGAGGAGCCGGCCGATCGTCAGCGGCTGAGCCGGGGCCGGCTGGTCGACGTGCGGCGCGGCGGCGAGCTGGACCTGCTCGGCGGGCCCTTCGACGGGCAGGCGCACACCGCCGACGTCCGCCGGGCCTCCTCCACCCGCCGCCAGGGCGGCTACACGCCGGCCGGTGTCGTCCTGTACGTCTGGCGGCTGAAGCCGTACCCGGTCACCCGGGCGCCCGCGTACTGCATCGACCGGGCCAGGAACCTCTTCACCTTCTCGGTCCTCGGCAACGACGCCCAGCTGGTCACCAAACCCGAGCCGGAGCCGTCGACCACCCACCTCGCGACGATCGACAACGTGCCGGCCCCGATCCGGCGCCGGCAGCTCGCCGAGCGCCTGGCCGACTACTACGGGCCGGGCAAGAGCTTCGCCATCTGGCGCGACGGCGCCCAGGAGCCGGTCCCGCCCGCCGAGATCACGGTGGCCGACCTGAGCGACTGGACGTACCGGCCCAAGCGCGGGCAGGTCGCCGTCGACCCGCTGCTCGGCCGGATCGCCTTCGGCGCCCGCTCCGCCCCGCGCCGCGGCGTCTGGGTCGACTACCACTACGCGTCCGGCGACGACACCGGCGGCGGGGAGTACCCGCGCGACCGCCCGGAGGCCCGGCACCGGACGGTCTACCGGGTCGGCCCCGGCGGGCCGTACGAGCGGATCAACGACGCCTACCGGAAGTGGCGCGCCGACCAGGAATCCGGCAGCGCGGGCGGCGCCGCCGTCATCGAGATCACCCACAGCGGCGCCTACCAGGAACAGCTGGACTTCGACCTGGCAACCGACGACCGCCTCGAACTGCGCGCCGCCGAGGGCACCCGGCCGGTGATCCGGCTGCTCGACTGGTACAGCAACCGGCCGGACGCGCTCAACGTCCGGGGCGTCTGCCCGGGCGGGCGGCTGGTCCTGGACGGGCTGCTGATCACCGGTCGCGGGGTCAACGTCACCGGACCGCTGGCCTCCGTCACACTGCGGCACTGCACCCTGGTGCCGGGCTGGTCGCTGGAGCCGCACTGCGAACCGCACTCGCCGCAGGAGCCCAGCCTCGTGCTGGACCACACCACCGCCTGCGTGAAGATCGAGCGCAGCATCCTGGGCACGATCCAGGTCGTCGGCGACGAGGTCGACACCGACCCGCTGGAGATCCACCTCGCCGACAGCATCCTGGACGCCACCGGGCCCGAGCGCCCGGCGCTCTCCGGGCCCGACTGCGAGCACGCCTACGCGCTGCTGCACGCCCACCGATCCACGGTGGTCGGCGAGGTGCACACCCACGCGGTGCCGATCGCCGAGGACTGCGTGTTCACCGGGCGGCTGCGGGTGGCCCGCCGCTCGCTCGGCTGCCTGCGGTTCTGCTACGTCCCGCCGTGCTCGCGCACCCCGCGCCGGTACGAGTGCCAGCCGGACCTGGTGCGCTCGGCGGTGACCGAGCTGGTCGAACACGGCGAGCTGGACCCGGCGCAGGCCGCCCGGCTGCGCGAGCTGGAGGCCGAGCGGGTCCGCCCGCTGTTCACCAGCCTGCGGTACGGCACGCCCGGCTACGGCCAGTTGGCCGCCGGGTGCGCGCCGGAGATCACCCGCGGCGCCGAGGACCGCTCCGAACTCGGCGCCTTCCACGACCTGTTCCAGCCCCAACGCGAGGACAACCTGCGGGCGCGGCTGGCCGAGTACACCCCGGCCGGCACCGACGCCGGGATCTTCCACGCCTCCTGACCCGCTCCGAGTGACTCCGAAAGGGAACCCGTGCACGCAGACTTCTCGCGCCTGACCTTCCGGCCCGGCAAGCACTACTCCGCGGTGCTGACCCAGCAGGGCCGGGTCCAGCTCGACGCCGACGCCAACGAGCAGGCCGCGATCGAGCGGTACCAGCTGCGCACGCTCGCCGCCGACCTGATCGGCCGCCGCGGCGGACCGGCCGCGGCAGCCGGGTTCGCGATCGGCTACGTGCCGGGCAACCACGATGTGGACGACCTCACCATCGGCGGCGGCCGCTACTACGTGGACGGCATCCTGTGCGAGGCCGACCGGCCCGGGCCCGGCATCGCCGTGCCCGACGACGGCGGCCAGGGCAACGGCAGCGACGCCCGGGAGGCGCCCGCCGGCTGGACGTACTGGGACCAGCCGGACGCCTACCGGGACCAGGAACGCGACGGCGACCGGCTGCCCGGCGAATTCCCGTTCCTGGTCTACCTGAAGGTCTGGGAGCGCAGCGTCACAGCTGTCGAGGACCCGGAGATCCGCGAGGTCGCGCTCGGTGCGGCGATGCCCGACACGGCGGCCCGGGCCAAGCTCGTCTGGCAGGTACTCGCGCTGCCCGCCTCGGAGTTGAGTGTTCCGGACGGCGGGGCGTCCCGGGTGCGGGAGGCCTTCGACGCGTGGGCCGAGGCGCACGAGCGGCCGGGCGGGCTGCTGGCCGCGCGCGCCCGGCGGCCGGAGCGGGCGAGCGAGGACCCGTGCCTGGCCCACCCCGAGGCCGGCTACCGGGGTCCGGAGAACCAGCTGTACCGGGTGGAGGTCCACCACGGCGGCTCGGCGGAGGGCTGCGCCACGTTCAAGTGGTCCCGGGAGAACGGCTCGGTCGTCCTGCCGATCGCCTCGATCGAGGGCGTCTGGGTCGACCTCACCACCCTGGGCGACGACGACAAGCTCAGCCTCTCGGTCGGCGACTGGGTCGAGGTCGCGGACAGCGCGTACGTCAGCCGGGGCGAGGCGGCGAACCTGCTCCAGGTGGAGGAGACCGACCTGCCGGGGCGCCGGGTGCGGCTGTCCGCCGAACCGGTGCCGGAGGTCGGGCGGCTGGCCGAGCGCCACCCGTTCCTGCGCCGCTGGGACCACCGGGCGCCCCGCGGCCGGGACACCCTGCCGCTGGCCGGCGGCGCCCTGCAGCTCCAGGAGGGCGCCTGGCTCGACCTGGAGGACGGCGTCCAGGTGTACTTCCGACCGGGCGGTGAATACATCCGGGGCGACTACTGGCTCATCCCCGCGCGGACCGCCACCGGCTCGGTGGAGTGGCCGCAGAACGCGGCCGGCGAAGCGCTGCTCCGGGAACCGGCCGGGGCCCGGGTGCACCATGCCCCGCTCGCCTGGGTGAAGGGCCCGACCACGGTCGTCGACCTCCGGCAGACCTTCGCCCCGCTGACCGCCCCCACCCCGCAGTAGGGCCGCGGCCCGCGCATCGAGTACCTCATCGGCCAGGCCCCACCCCAGGCCTGGGTGAGGCTGTCCGCCGGACACGGCACCTGGGGCGAGCGCTTCTACGGTTGCGTCACCGGGCCGCCCGGGCCGAGCCCCCGCCCCGGACGGCCCGTCCCCGTCAGGCCTGCCAGTGCGGCTTCCCGCTGACCATCCGGCAGGTGATCGCCCGCCCGCTCGCGTCGTGCGTGCTCTTACCCAGGTCCCCGTTGCGGCAGAACTGCCCGGCCTCGTAGCAGTTGCCGGCGTTCGAACGGATGTCGCACCCGGCGCCGCCGGCGGCGGCCGGCGCGGTGGGCGCCGGCTCCGGATCGGTCGGCGGCTTCGCGGTGGTCACCTTCGGCTGCGGGGCCTTGGGCGTCGGCGGCTGGGACCGGGTGGCGGGCGAGTCCGGGGGTGTGGTGGCGGCCGGCGCGACCGCCGGGGTGGCGGGCGCGGCCGGGCCGGCAGCCGACGGGTCGCAACCGGTCAGCGCCAGACCGACGGTGAGGACGAGTCCGGCGAATCCGGCCAGGCCGGCCCGGCGGCGTCCGGGTATCCGTGCAGGCATGTGAGGAGAACGCTCCGTTCCGTTTGGATGAGTCGTGCGATTCAAGCAGCCGCCCCGCACGCCGCGAGCACCGTTTCCCCACTCGTTGGCAGATCGAGACCTGCCGACCACCGAGCGTAACCACCCCCGTGACCGTCACTACGCTGCGCCCCGCACCACCCTCCCCCGGCACCCCACCCGTCGGCCCACACGGCCCTCCCGGAACCCCGACACCCCGCCCCCCGGCGCCCCGACACCCCGGCCCCCGGGGCCGACGGTCAGCGCAGCCCCGCCGTCCGGCGCTCGAACACCTCGGGCCGGGCGGTCTCCAGCGCCGTGGAGACCGCGCCGAGGAGCACCGCCTCCTCCCCGAGCAGGCTGGGCGCGAGCGTCGGACGCATCGGGGCGATCCGGTGCAGGGCTGCCTCCAGCGGCTCCAGCAGCAGGTCCGCGCTGCTGCCGATGCCGCCGCCGAGCACCACCAGGTCCGGGTCCAGCACGGCGGACAACACGGCTACGGCATAGGCGAGTTGTTCGGCCTCCCGCTCCACCGCCCGGAGCGCCGCGGCCTCCCCCGCCCGGGCCCGCTGGAAGACCTGCTTCGCCGTCACCTGACGCCCTGCGCCGTCGTCCGCGCCCAGCCCGAAGTCCCGCGCGGTGCGCACCACGGCGTCCGCGGCGGCTTCCTGCTCGATGGTCGCCGCGGGCTCGTCGGACCGGGCCGGCAGCGGGACCTGACCGATCTCGCCCAGCGCGCCGTGCGCGCCGAGCAGCAGTTCGCCGTCCTTCACCACCCCGAGCCCGAGGCCGGTGCCGACCAGCAGGTAGGCGAACATCCGGCTGCCCCGCCCGGCGCCCAGGGTGTACTCGCCGAGCGCGGCCAGGTTGGCGTCATTGGCCACCGACACGGCCGTGCCCAGCCCCTCCCCGATCCGGTCGAACAGCCCCGGCCGGCCCCAGCCGGGCAGGCTGGAGGCGTAGCGCACCCCGCGGCGCTCCTCGTCCCACACGCCCGGGGTGCCGATCACCGCGTGCACGATGCCGTCGGCTTCCAGGCCCGCCTCGGCGGTCGCCTCGTGCGCGGCCGCGACCACGGTGTCCGCGACGGCGTTCGCCGAACGGCCCCGGTTGGCCACGTCCCGGCGGGCGACGACCGTCCCGGAGAGGTCCGCGACGGCCACCCGCAGCCGGGCCCGGCCGATGTCGACGCCGAGCACGTGCCCGGCCGTCGGGTCGACCTCGTACAGCACGGCGGTGCGGCCGCGCTCGGGGGCCAGCCGCCCGGCCTCGCGGACCAGCCCGGCCTGTTCCAGGGCGGCCAGCGCGGCCGAGACGGTCGGCTTGGACAGACCGGTGTCCCGGGCCAGCTGGGCGCGCGAGGAGCCACCGCCGGTGCGCAGCAGCTCCAGCAGCAGCCACTCGTTGTTGCTGCGCAGCCGCTGCCGGTTCCAGGGCACCGCGGGGGCCCCGGCCGCCGGGCGACTGGTCGGCTGGTGGGAGCTCATCGGTTCCTCCGGTCTGGTGCTCGCGGACGTCTCCGGCACGGTCTCACGCGGGCCTGACACTGCTCTGGCGTTGGTCTTGAGGCCGGTCCGACGCTGACCCGACTCCGTTCCGACCCCGGTCCGGCATCGGTCCGGCGGCGGTCGGCCGGTGCTCCGGCACGGTGTGCGACGCCCGCTGTCGGACGCCCGGTGTCGGAGCACCGGCCCAAGTATGACCGGTGATCATCCGGCATTCGTCCGCCGGACCCCGGCCGTTGCCCGACACGTCGTCCGGGTGACCGGTCCCCGTCACCGGGGCGACGGTTCCCCCGCGCCGTCCGGGGTCGAGCCGCGCCGGTGGCGGCCGCGTTACAGCACCGCGTCCGGCCGGTCAAGGTTTCCTCCAGTTGTGGGCGTGCCGCGCCCCGGCGCGTGATCATGGACGTATGCACTTCCGGCACCGCAACCGAGCAGAGGGCTCCCCGCCCGCGCCACCGGACACCCGGTCGCTGGCGGCGACGGCGGCGGCCCTCGCCGCCAGGCTCGGCTCGATCACCGGCAGTGACCACGGCGACGACGACCCCGGCCTGCTCCGCGCGGTCCTCGCCGACGCCCCCGTCGGCATCGCCGTGCTCGACGAGCACCTGCGCTGGCACCACCTCAACGCCGCCTTCACCACCACCACCGGCCTGCGCCGCGCCGACCTGCTCGGCCGACCCGTCGAGGCCACCGCCTTCGCCGGTGCCGCCGCCACCCTGCGCCGCGTCCTCGCCGACGGCCGCGACCGCGAGCACGCGACCGGCGGCCCCGACGGCCCGGGCCACGCCGTCCCGCCCGGCCTGCGGGTGCGCTACCGGCCGCTGCGGCACGCCGGACGGACCACCGGCGTGATCGTCGTCGTCCTGGACGACCCCGACCCGGCCCGCGACCAGCTCCGCGAACTCGCACAGGCCCGCGCCCGCCTGGCGCTGCTCGACGCCGCCACCGAACGGATCGGCACCACCCTCGACATCGCGACGACCTGCACCGAACTCGCCGACTTCGCCGTCCCCGGCATCGCCGACCTCGCCGTCGTCGACGTCCTGCCGCCCGAGGCCGAGCCCGCCCGGGCGGGCCGGGGCGCTCCCCGGCGGCTGCACCGCGCCGCCGTACGGGCCGTCCCGTCCTTGACCGCCGCCCTCGCCGACCTGGCCCGCCCCGGCGAATCGATCCGCCACCGGGAGGACTCGGCCGCCGCCCGCAGCTTCACCGGCGGCATCGCCGTGCTCACCGAACCCGGTGCCGAGGACGCCTGCCCCGCCGGGACCGCCTCGCTGCTCGTCCTGCCGCTCGCGGCGCGGGGCGACCTGGTCGGGCTGCTCACCCTCGGCCGCACCGCCGCGACCCCGCCCTTCACCTCGGATGAGGCCGCCCTGTTCGGCGATCTCGCCGCCCGGGCCGCCACCGGCATCGACAACGCCCGCCGCTACACCCGCTCCCAGGGCATCGCCCTCGAACTCCAGCGGGCCCTGCTCAGCGAACCCGGCAACCCGCACCAGAACCTCGCCCTCGCCTCCCGCTACCTGCCGTCCGGCTCCAGCTCGGTGGTCGGCGGCGACTGGTACGAGACGGTCCGGCTGCCGTTCGGCCGCACCCTGCTCGCCATGGGCGACGTCATGGGGCACGGCGTCGAAGCCGCCGTCGACATGAGCCACTACCGCTCCGCGCTGCGCGACATCGCCGGCATGGACCTGCCCCCGCACCGGATCCTGCGCCAGCTCGACACCGTGATCTCCGCCGACGACTCGGCCCGCCCCGCGACCTGCCTGCTCGCCCTCGCCGACCCCGGGCGCGGCCGCTGGACCCTCTCCAGCGCGGGCCACCTGCCGCCCGCCCTGATCACCCCCGACCAGCCGACCGAGCTGCTGCGCCTGCCCACCGGCCCGCCGCTGGGCACCGGCCTCGGCGGCTACGAGCAGACCGGCCACCCGCTCGTCCCCGGCCAGACCCTGCTGCTCTACACGGACGGCCTGGTCGAACGCCGCGGCGAGGACATCGACACCTCCCTGGACCGGCTCGCCGCCCTGCGCCTGCCCGCCGCCGGCGACCTCGACGACCTCCTCGACGCCGTCCTCCACTCCCTCGTCCCGCCCCCGTCCCCCACCGCCGCCACGTCCCCCGCCGCCGAGGACGACATCGCACTCCTCGCCGCCCGCGCCAAACCCCGCTGACGGGCCGGGCCGGCCGGGGCGGCGCCGGGCCGCTCGGAGGCGGGGGCCTCCGGCCGGCGTGCTCCGGGACCGGGGTCCGCGGGTGCGAGTACGAGGACCCGAGTGCGAGGACCCGGGGCGCGGCCCGGCCGGTGCCCGCGCCGACGGCGTCAGCCGTGGTCGCGGACGGTCCCCCGGAGGCCGTCCGCGAGCGAGCGCACGATCGGGTAGCGCAGGAACGAGTAGTGGTCGCCCGGCGTTCCGAGCACGTCCAGGTCCGGCACGTACGGCTGCCAGGTCTCCCGGATCGTGCTCCCGATCCAGTCCGGCAGCCGGCGGTGCTGCGCCTCGTACAGGGTGACGGGGAACTCCACCGGTGCGGGGGCGTACCCGAGGAGGGCGGTCCCGATGCCCCGCATCACGGTCAGGTGGCGCACCAGGTCGTCGCCGGAGACCTCGTGCAGCTCCGGCGGGATGTTCAGCTCCGTGAGTCCTGCGGCCACGTCCTCCGGCAGCCCGGCCGCGGCGTGCCCTTCCGCGAGCCGGGCCAGCAGACCGTCGATCGCCGCGATGTTCCCGCGCACGCCCTCCCGGTACTCGGCCGTCGGCAGGATGCCGTCCAGGGCGACGACCCGTACGGTGTGCCCGCCCGCGTGGAGCAACCGGGCCGTCTCCAGCGCCAGGACCGCGCCGAAGGACCAGCCCACCAGCAGGTGGGGCCCGTCGGGGCGGCTGTCGAGGATCGCCTCGCAGCAGCTGCGGGCCATGGCCGGGATCTGCCAGTGCGCCGCGTCCGGCCGGTCCCACCAGGACAGTTCGACGCCGAGCACCCGGGCGTCGGCGCTCAGCGCGCGGGCCAGCGGGACGTAGCCGGTGATGTTGCCCGCGATCACCGGGAAGCAGAAGACGGCGTGCGCGGAGGTGCTGTCGTTCAACGGGGTGACCGTGCCGCGCCCGGCCGTCCCGACGGCGCCGTCGAGGCCGTCCCGCCCGAGGTGCTCGGTGATCCGGGCGATGGTCTGGTGGCGGACCATCATCCGGGGGGTGAGGTGGATGCCCAGCCGGCCGGCCCGGTGGACGACCCGGATGCTGAGGACGGAGTCGCCGCCGAGTTCGTAGAAGTTGTCGTCGGCACCGACCCGCGCCACCCCCAGGACCTGCTCCCAGACCCGGGCCAGTGTGCGCTGGACCGGTCCGGCCGGCGCCGCGTACGCCCGGCCGGTGTCCGGCCGCGACCCGTCCGGGGTCGGCAGGGCCCGCCGGTCCACCTTCCCGTTGACCGTCAGCGGCAGCGCGTCGACCACCACCACGGCGGGCACCAGGTACTCGGGCAGCCGCTGCCCGGCCCGTCGCCGCAGCGCGGCCGCGTCGACCGGCCCGCCCGGTTCGGCGGGCGTCACGTAGGCCACCAGCCGCCGCTCCCCCGGTTCGTCCTCCCGGGCCAGCACCACCACGTCACCGATCGGCCCGGCGGCGCGCAGGGCGGCCTCCGCCTCGCCCGGTTCGACCCGGATGCCCCGGATCTTCACCTGGTCGTCGGAGCGGCCGAGGAACTCCAGGTCCCCGTCGGCCCGCCACCGGGCGAGGTCGCCGGTGCGGTACATCCGCTCGCCGGGCGCACCGTACGGGCAGGCGACGAACCGCTCCGCGGTCGGCGCGGCGCGCTTCCAGTAGCCGCGGGCCAGGCCGACGCCCGCGATGTAGACCTCGCCGGGGATCCCGACCGGCACCGGGTTCAGGTACCGGTCCAGCAGGTACACCCGTTTGTTGGCGATCGGCCGGCCGACGACGTCCTCGGCGCGCTCCGCCCAGTCCTCGGGTGCGGGCCAGTAGGTGCTGGTCATGGTGCACTCGGTGGGCCCGTACTGGTTGACCAGGGTGCCCGGCAGGACACGGCGCCCGTGCTGCCCGGCGAGCCGCAGGCTCTCGCCGCTGGCCACCGTCAACCGCACCCGCGCCAGGGCGTGTTCGGCCTCGGGCAGCGCGAGGAGCGCCCGTAGCTGGGACGGGACGGTGCTGAGCAGCACCTCCACCCGGTGGCGCTCGATGCAGTCCGCGATCGCGGACGGGTCGAACGGGCCGTCGTGCGGGGCGAGGACGGCCGTGGCTCCGCAGCTGAGCGGCCCGAGCAGGTCCCGCACCGAGGCGTCGAAGCCGATGGACGCCAGTTGCAGGACCCGGGTGCCGGGGGTGACGCCGTAGCGGGAGGTGACGAAGGAGAGGTAGGCCGTCACGCCTTGGTGCTCGACGGCGACGCCCTTGGGGGTGCCGGTGGAGCCCGAGGTGTGGACCACGTACGCGAGGTCGCCGGGCCGGGCCGACGGTGCGGGGTTCCGGTCGGGGCAGGCGGCGAGGACGGGCGCGTCCCGGTCCAGGCAGACGGCCGTGGTGCCGACGCCGAGCCCGTCCCGGAGCTCCCGGCGGGTGACGAGCAGCGCCGCCCCGCTGTCGGCCACCAGGGCCGCCAGCCGCTCGCGGGGGTGGACCGGGTCCAGGGGCACGTAGGCGGCGCCGGACTTGAGGATGCCGAGCAGGGCCACGGCCAGTTCGGGACCGCGTTCCAGACAGACGCCGACCAGGGTATCCGGGCCGGCGCCGAGCGCCTTCAGGTGGTGTGCGAGCCGGTTCGCGCGCCGGTTGAGTCCGTCGTACGTCAGCTCCTCGTACGGCGTCCCGGCGCCGCCCGCGACCAGTGCGACGGCGTCGGGCGTGCGGGCGGCCCGGTCCTCGAACAGCTGGTGGACGCAGCGGTCGTCCGGGTAGGACGCGGCGGTGTCGGTCCATTCCTCCAGCAGCTGCCGCCGCTCGGGCCCGGTGAGGACGGACAGTTCGGAGAGCGGGCGGTCCGGGTCGGCCGCCACCCGGGCCAGCAGGGTCCCGAAGTGGCCGGCCATCCGTGCGATGGTGCCGGGTTCGAAGAGGTCGGTGCTGTACTCGATCGCACAGTCCAGCCGGCCGTCGGCCTCGTGCACCGAGAGCGTCAGGTCGAACTTCGCGACCTGCTGTTCCCATTCCTCCGGCGCCACGGTGACCCCGTCGAGCGTGAGCGGCGTCCTCGGGGTGTTCTGGAACGTGAACAGCACTTGGAACAGCGGGTTGCGGCCGAGGTCGCGGTCCGGGCGCAGTTCCTCCACCAGGCGCTCGAAGGGCAGGTCCTGGTGCGCGTAGGCGCCGAGCGCAGTGTCCCGGACCTGGGCGAGCAACCCGGTGAACGAGGGGTTCCCCGCGAGGTCCGCGCGGAGCACGAGCGTGTTGACGAAGAACCCGACGAGCCCTTCGGTGTCGGCCCGGTGGCGGTTGGCGATCGGGGTGCCGACGGCGATGTCGTCCTGGCCGGCGTAGCCGGACAGCAGGGCCTGGAAGGCGGCGAGCAGGGTCATGAACGGCGTCGCGCCCTCGCGGCGGGAGAGCGCGTTCAGTGCCGCGGTCAGCTCCGCCGTCAGCGTGAACCCGTGACTCGCCCCGCAGCCGGAGCGGACTTCCGGGCGCGGCCGGTCGGTGGGCAGCTCCAGCGGCGTGAGGCCGCTCAACTGTCGCCGCCAGTAGTCCAGTTGGCCATCCAGCACCTCACCACGCAGCCAGTCCCGTTGGCACGCCGCGAAGTCGGCGTACTGGATCGCCGGTGCCTCCAGAGGGGACGGCTGGCCCCGGCGGAACGCCGCGTAGAGGACTGCGAGTTCACGGTTGAGCAGGCCCATGGCCCAGGCGTCGACGGCGATGTGGTGCACCGCGAGGACCAGGACGTGTTCGTCGGCCCGGACCCGCAGCAGCCGCGCGCGCAGCAGCGGGGCGACGCCCAGGTCGAAGGGTTCGGCGCTCTCGGCCGCGATGGCGGCCGACACCTCGGCCTCGGCCCGTTCGACGGGCAGCCCGCTCAGGTCGGTCAGCGGCATCGCGGGGGCGGCGGACCGCTCGATCACCTGGACGGGAACACCGTCCTCGGCCTCGAACCGGGTGCGCAACACCTCGTGCCGGGCGACGAGTTCGGCGAGGGCCCGCTCCAGGGCGTCCGCGTCCAGTGCGCCGGTGAGCCGCAGCATCCGCAGGACGACGTACTCGGCGCTGTCGGGGACGAGTTGGTCCAGCAGCCAGAGCCGTTCCTGGGCGAAGGAGGCGCGCAGCGGTCCGTTCCTCGGCACCTGCCGGATCGGCGGCATGCCCGGCAGCGGGCCGGCGCCCGGGCCCGACCCGCCGGTCGCGGTCACGATCTCCGCCAGTGCGGCCACCGTCGGCGCGGCGAAGACGCTCTGCACACCGAGGGCGTCCCCGAACTCACGGCGCAGCTGGGAGACCACCCGGGTGGCGAGGAGGGAATGGCCGCCGAGTTCGAAGAAGTTGTCCTCGCCGCCGACCCGCTCGACGCCCAGGACCTGTTCCCAGACGCGGGCGATCGACTGCTGGACCGGTCCGGCCGGCGTCACGTACGTCCGGCCGGTCTCCGGTCGCGACCAGTCCGGGGCCGGCAGTGCCCGCCGGTCCACCTTCCCGTTGACCGTCAGCGGCACCGCGTCGATCACCACCGTGTGCGCCGGGAGCAGGTGGGCCGGCAGCTGCCGGCCCACCCGTCGCCGCAGCCCGGGCAGGTCGACCCCGCCACCGGGTTCGGCGGGTGTCACGTACGCGACCAGCCGCCGGTCCCCCGGTGCGTGCTCGCGCGCGATCACGACCGCGTCACCGACCAGCCCGCCGGCGCGCAGGGCCGCCTCGACCTCGCCCGGCTCGATCCGGACACCGCGGATCTTCACCTGCTTGTCGGTGCGGCCGAGGAACTCCAGGTTCCCGTCCGCCCGGCGGCGGGCCAGGTCGCCGGTACGGTACATCCGCTCCCCGGGCGCACCGTACGGGCAGGCCACGAATCGCTCCGCCGTGGGCGCCGGGCGGTTGAGGAAGCCGCGGGACAGCCCGGCCCCGGCCACGTACAGTTCGCCGGGCACCCCGACCGGCACCGGGTTCAGGTTCCGGTCCAGCACGTACACCCGGGTGTTGGCGATCGGTGTGCCGATCGGGATCACCGGATCCGACACGCGCTCCGGTGCGACGTCCGCGCCCAGCGTCCAGATGGTGGTCTCGGTCGGCCCGTACAGGTGGGTGAGCCGGCGGACCTTGGGGCGGGTGACGGCCGCGAGCCGGGGGTCGAGCGCCTCCCCTCCGAGCAGGACGTGCAGGCGGTCGGAGAGGTCGGGCATCTCCTCGACGACCAGCCTCCACAGCGGTGGGGTGGCCTGCAGAACGGTGATCCCCCGAGCAGTGAGCAGCTCGGCGAGCCGGGCGGGCGCGGTGGTCTCCTCACGGGTCGCGAGGTGCACCTGGGCGCCGTACACCAGGGGCAGCAGCAGGTCGATGCCGGACGGGTCGAAGGTGTACGGGGCGACCGCCAGCAGCCGGTCGTCCGGTCCCAGCCGCAGGATCTCCTGCATCGCGAGCAGGCCGTTGACCAGGTTGCCGTGCCCG
Organism: Kitasatospora sp. NPDC048545; assembly: GCF_040651155.1. Lineage (NCBI taxonomy): Bacteria > Bacillati > Actinomycetota > Actinomycetes > Kitasatosporales > Streptomycetaceae > Kitasatospora > Kitasatospora sp. NPDC048545. The sequence goes on along the minus strand of NZ_JBEZIQ010000044.1, from coordinate 55,957 downwards.
GTCTGGACGCCCTTGGGCGTGCCGGTGGAGCCCGAGGTGTGGATGACGTAGGCCAGGTCGCCGGGCGCGGACCGGCGCGGCGGAGCGGCGGCCGGCTGGCCGGCGGTGTCGGCGGTGTCGGCGGCCGGGCCGTCGTCGTCGAGGCAGAGCACGACCTGACCGGCCCGGACGGGGATCCGCTCGACCAGGTGCCGCCGGGTGACGACGACCGGGGCGGAGATGTCGGCCAGCAGGACCCCCAGCCGGTCGCGCGGGTGGTCCGGGTCCAGCGGGACGTAGGCACCGCCGGACTTGAGGACGCCCAGGAGCGCCACGACCAGCTCGGGGCTGCGGTCCAGGCAGAGGCCGACCAGGGTGTCCGGCCCGACGCCGGCCCGGACCAGCCGCTGCGCGAGTCGGTCGGCCGGCCCGTCGAGCTCGCGGTAGGTCAGCGCGCGATCGCCGCACCGGACGGCCGTCCGGTCCGGCGTCCGCGCCGCCTGGGCTGCCACCAGCTCGTGCACCCGGGTGTCCGGGTAGGTCACCGCGGTCCGGTTCAGGTCGCTGATCAGCCGGTGTTCCTCGGGGGCGGTGAGCAGGGGCAGCCGGGAGACGGCGCAGGCCGGGTCGGCCGCCGCACCGGCCAGCAGGGTGAGGTAGTGGCCGGCCATCCGTTCGACGGTGGTCCGGTCGAACAGGTCGGTGGCGTACTCCAGGATCCCGGTGAATCCGGCGTCGGTCTCCGCGAGTTCCATCGACAGGTCGAACTTGGCGACGTCCAGACCGAGCGGTTCCGCGCTGACGGCGATCCCGGGAAGGTCCCAGCCGGGCCCGGCCGCCCGGGTGTCCTGCAGGTTGAACATGGTCTGGAACAGCGGGGTCCGGGCGAGGTCGCGTTCGGGGGCGAGGTGCTCGACCAGCCGCTCGAACGGGAGGTCCTGGTGGTCGTAGGCGGCCAGCGCCGTCTCCCGGACCTTCGCCAGCAGCTCGGCGAAGGACGGGTCCTCACCGAGGTCCGTCCGCAGGACCAGGGTGTTGACGAAGAAGCCGACCAGCCCTTCGGTCTCGGACCGGTTGCGTCCGGCGACCGGTGTCCCCACCGCGATGTCGTGCTGGCCGGTGTAGCGGGCCAACAGCACCTGGAAGGCCGCCAGCAGGCCCATGAACGGCGTGACCCGGTGGGCCCGGAACAGCTCCTTGAGCCGTCCTGCCAGGTCGGCGGGAATGTGGAAGGCGAGCGTGTCGCCGCGCGGCGACCGGACCGCGGGCCGGGGCCGGTCGGCGGGCAGCTCCAGCGTGGCCAGTCCGGCCAGTCGGGCGGTCCAGTGCGCGAGTTGCCCCGTCAGCACCGGCCCGTCCAGGGAGTCCCGCTGCCAGATGGCGAAGTCCGGGTACTGGATGGGGAGTTCCGGCAGATCGGCCTTCTGGCCCGCGCGGTGCGCGGCGTACAGCCGGCTCAGCTCCTCGACCACGATCCCGACCGACCATCCGTCGGCGACGATGTGATGGAAAGTCAGCACGAGCAGGTGCTCGGCCGGGCCCTGCCGGTACAGCACGGCACGGAACAGCGGACCGCGCCGAAGATCCATCGGGGCCGTCGCCGTCGCCGCGGCCTCCCCCGGGCCGGCCGGTGCACGGACCACCCGCAGGACGTCCGGCTCGGGGGCGAGCACGAGCTGGCCGGGCCTGCCGTCCCGTTCCCGGAGGACGGTCCGCAGCGACTCGTGCCGGGCGACCAGGTCGGCGACCGCGGCGGACAGCGCCGCGACGTCCAGGTCCCCGGTCAGCCGCAGCACCGAGGGGATCAGGTACTCGGTGCCTCCCGGGGCCAACTGGTCCAGGAACCAGAGTCGTTGCTGAGCGAAGGAGGCCGGTAGCAGGACATCGTTCGGCATCTTTTCCCCCTGGTCCGATTCAACGTGATCCGGTTCGACGCGATCCGATGTCGACCCGGCCCGGACCGGTGTCGATCCGGGCGACTCGAAGGGCCCGCCCCGTCAATCGGCCCGGCCGGACTCGTCGGCCCGCGGGCCGGACCCGGAATCCGGCCCGGAACCGACCGGCCCGGTGCTTCCGATGTACGCGGCCTGCGCACCGATCGTCCGGTGCCGCAGGAGTTCCGCGACGGTGAGCGCCGCCCCGGTCCGCGTGAGAAGGGCCCGCTGCAGCCGGATGGCCAGAAGGGAATTGCCGCCGCAGTCGAAGAAATCGCGCTCGGGCTCGTCCGGGGCCGACCCGAAGACATCACACCAGGCCGCCCGTACGTCCTCCAGTATCCGCTGGCTCATTGGGAAAATCACCCCCTCCCCTACGACGTTCTCCGGCAGACGGATTTCTCGACAGGAATTCGGGCGGCGCGCACTCTCGGGTCGCGTGTCGGCGGCCCGGGAGCGGACGCGTCCCCCGGCCGCGCCTAGCCCTGCCAGGCGCACCAGAGGCTCGCGTAGACGCCGTTCTTGGCGAGCAGTTCCTCGTGCGTGCCGAACTCGGCGATCCGGCCGTCGTCGAGCACCGCGATCCGGTCGGCGTCCTGAGCGGTGTGCAGACGGTGGACCACGGCGACCACCGTCCGGCCGGTGGTGACGGCGGCCAGGGATCGCTCCAGGTGCCGGGCGGCCCGCGGGTTCAGCAGCGAGGTCGCCTCGTCCAGGACGAGGATGTCCGGGTCGGCCAGGAGCAGGCGGGCGAGGGCCAGTTGCTGCACCTTCGCCGGGTCGAGCGCCTGACCGCCGGGGCCGACCACGCCGTCCACTCCCAGCTCCTCGGCCCACTCCCAGGCGTCGACGGCGCGCAGGGCGTCGGCGATCTCCTCGTCACCGGCGTCCGGGCGGGCGATGGTGAGGTTGTCGCGCAGGGTGCCCCTGAAGACGTGGTGCTCCTGGGTCACCAGGGCGACCGTGCCGCGCCGATCGGCGGGGGCGAGGCCCGCGACCTCCCGGCCGCCCACCGTGATGCCTCCGCCGTGCGGGGTGTAGATCCCCGCGAGCAACTTGGCCAGCGTCGACTTGCCGGCGCCGGAGGGGCCGACCACGGCCAGCCACTCCCCCTGGCGGATCGTCAGGTCTATCCCGCACAGCACGTCCCGGCCCGGCTGGTAGGCGTAGCGGAGGTCGCGGACCTCGATGTCCGGGACCTCGGCGTCCCGCCGGCCGCCGGCGCTGCGCCCGGTGCCCGCGGTGGCGGCCGCCACGGCCGGCTGCCGGAACCGCGACAGCCCCAGCAACCGCGCGAGCGCGGCGGCGGCCGACTGCAGCGAGTCCAGCCAGAACATCAACTGGTCCAGCGGATTGAGCAGTTGGGACGCGTACAGGGTGCCGGCGGTGACGGCGGCGAGCGAGACCGTGCCGTGCAGGTAGAGCGTGCCGCCGAAGATCAGCATGGCGGCCACCGGCAGGGCGTAGCTGGTGTCGCAGAGCGGGAGGAAGACGTTGCGCAGCCGCAGGGTGTGGCGCTCGGCGGCGTAGGAGGCGGCGATGGACTCGTCGACCTCGTCCATCCGGCGGGCGGCCAGCCGCAGCGATTCGACCGTGCGGGCGCCCTCGACCGTCTCGGCCAGGCTCTCCGTCAGCCGGGAGTAGGTGGCCGCCTGACGCAGGTAGCCCTGGTGTGCCCGGCGCAGGTACCAGCGGCCGGCGCCGTAGAGCACCGGCACCGAGAGCAGGCAGGGCAGCAGCAGGAGCGGGCTGATCAGCAGGAGGGCGCCCAGGGTGAAGCAGACGATGCCGACCGAGGTCATGGTGGCCGGGATCGCGGACCGGATGGCGCCGGAGAGCTGGTCGATGTCGCGGGTGGTGCGGGTGATCAGGTCGCCGGCGTCGGTGTCCTCCACGGTCTCCGGCGGCAGGGCCAGCAGGTCGGTGACGAAGTCCTCGCGCAGGTCGGCCAGGACCTTCTCACCGAGCCTGGCCGCCGCGTACTCGGCGAGCCGGACCAGCACGGCTTGCGCGGCCAGGCATCCGAGGATCAGCAGGACCAGGCGCAGCACGGTGTCGTGGCCGTGGGTGACGTCGGCCACCAGGGTGCCGAGCAGCCAGGGGGCGAACAGTCCGGCGACGGCGGCGAGCGCCTGGAGACCGACCACCAGGGCGAATTCGCCCCGGTGGGCGAGGACGGCGCGCCGTGCGTACGCGGCGAGTTCGCGTGTGGTGGCGACGGGCAGGTCGCTCATGCCGCCTCCGCCTCCGCCCGGCGCTCGACCAGTTCGCGGTAGCGCGGGTCGGCCGTCAGCGCCCGGTGCGAGCCCTCCGCCGCGACGCTGCCGTCCAGGACCAGGGCGACGTGGTCGGCCCGGTGGAGCAGCACGGTGCTGGTGGTGAACACGACGGTGGCCTTGCCCCGGCGCAGTCGTGCGATGCCTTCGGCCATCCTGTTCTCCGTGTGCGCGTCGACGGCGTTGGTCGGGTCGATCAGGATCAGCACCTCCGGGTCGGCCAGCAGCGCGCGGACCAGCCGCAGGCGCTGTTGCTGGCCGCCGGAGAACTCCCGCCCCCCGGCGGCGATCTCGGTGTCGAGCCCGTCCGGCAGGGCCTCGACGATGTCCCGGGCGGCCGCTGCGTCGACGGCCGCCCAGAGGCGGTCGTCGGAGTCGGTGCCCGGCGGCCGGTCCGCCGTGTCGAGTTCTCGGCGCAGCGACCCGGCGAACAGGTGGTCCTCGGCGGTGACGACCAGGATCCGCTCGCGGACCCGGGCCAGCGGCAGCTCGGTGAGCCTCCGTCCGGCGTAGGTGGTCCCGGAGTCGGTGTGGCGTCCCAGCCGGTCGGCCAGGGTGACCGCGTCGGCGGGGGAGCCGACGACGGCGGTCAGCCCCTCGGCGGGCACCCGCAGGCCGGAGTCGGGGTCGGCGAGCGGGCCGGGGACGGGCACGGCGCCGGTGTCCGGGCCGGGGTCGAGGTCGGGTTCCGTGCGGAGCAACCGGACGACGTTCTCCGCGGCGACGTGGCCCTGCATGGCCTTGGAGACGGCGAAGGTGATCTGGTTGGTGGGGATCACCAGGTAGGTGGCGTAGCCGTAGAAGGCCACCATCTGCCCGGCGCTCAGTTTCTGGTCCAGGACGAGTTCGCCGGCCAGTGCCACCACGCCGGCCAGCAGCAGGCTCGGCAGGAAGGTCCTGGTGGCGCCGAGCACCGCCGAGGCGCGGCCCTGCCGGAGCGCGGTGGCCCGCAGACGCTGCGAGCCCTCCCGGTAGCGGGCGGCGAACAGGTCCTCGCCGCCGATCCCGCGCAGCACGCGCAGACCGCGCACGATGTCGACGGCCTGGTCGGTGAGTTCGCGCTGGCGGGTGCGGAGCCGGCCCTGCCGTTCGCGCAGCACCCGGGCGAGGCGGGTGGTGACCACGAGCATCACCGGCACCGCGACCAGCACCAGCAGGCCGACCTGCCAGGAGGCGACCAGCATGAACACCGCGACGGCGACGAAGCCGACCACGCCGCCCACGCCGCGGGCACCGACCTCCAGGGTCTGGCCGATCAGGCCGATGTCGGAGACGCCGACGGTGACGAGGTCACCGGCCGAGACCTTGCGCCCGACCGCGGCGCCCAGCTCGCAGGCCTTGGCGGTGACGAACCGCATGGTCTCGTACGCCGGTTCGACCCGCAGCCGGGTCTCCAGGCGTTCCACGGACATCGCCGACAGCGCGGAGAGCACCCCTGCCCCGAGCACGGCCAGTCCCCAACCGACCAGTGCGCCCTGGTCCTTGGCGACCAGGCCCTGATTGACGGCCTGCCCGATCACGGCGGGCGTCAGCCCGAGCCCGGCCGCCCACAGGATGTTGCCGAGGCAGTCCAGCAACAGGACCCGGCGGTGGCGGACGGCCATCCGCAGCAGGTACCGCCACGGGCCGCGCAGGTCGGGTACCCCGGGTTCCCGGTCGAAGAAGTCACGCACCGCTCAGCCCTGCCAGGTGAAGCCTGCCCCACACGTGCGCCTCCATCTCGGTTCGTCGGCAGGGCCATTAACCTCGGACCGCACGCGGTTTGTCCATCGTCCAAGGTCCGCGGCCCGAGGCCCGGGCGGGTCCTGACGGCGCGCGTTCAACTGTCAGGTGTTCTCGGTTGAACGGCGCCGCCCCGGTACGGCCCCGCCGGTTCGGGTTCAATCCGTCCGGCGGTAGACGGAGATGACGTTGCTGGCGGCCGGACCGCTGGAGTCGGCACGCCAGGAGCCGCCGCGCCAGTTGGCGATCCGTTTGACCAGCCGCAGCCCGGCCAGCCGGGCCATCAGGTCCTGTTCGGACGGCAGCAGCATCCGCTGGGTGAACCGCCGGACCCGGTGACCGCCCTCGTCCACGTAGAGCACGCTCTGGTCCAGCAGCAGCGACTTCCAGTCGAACCGCTGGGTGCTGATCCCCATGCCGGTTCCGGCCAGCTGCAGGGCGCTGATCCGTTCGCCGTCCTCCAGGGCCCGCAGCGGCGGGTGCAGGTTCTCCACGACCAGGCTGCCGCCGGGCGCCAGGTGGGCGGCGGCGTTGCGCACCACCGCGAGCTGGGACTCCTGGGTGGTGAAGTGCAGCAGCAGGTTGTAGACGCAGAGCACCAGGCCGAAGCGCCGGTCGGTGGTCCAGTCCTGCGCGTCGCCCCGCACCAGGGTCAGGTTTCCCGGCAGCGGCGTCCTGTGGGCCGCCGCCAGCATCTCCGCCGAGCTGTCGACGCCCAGCACGCTGCGGACCTTTCCCGCCAGCGGGACGGCCAGCCGGCCGGTGCCGACGCCGAACTCCAGCACGTCTGCGCCGGCCGCCAGTTCGGCGAGATAGGAGACGGTGAGCGGGGTGTCGATCCGGGCGTGTTCCGCGTCGTACCGGGCGGCCTGGTCGGCGTCCCAGCCGGGCTCCTCCATGGGCGTCCTCTCCTCCATCGGCGTCCTCTCCTCCACGTCGGCCCCTTCCGGGGTGTCCGTTCCCTGCGGCATGTGCGCCCCTCCGTCGTGTCCCGTCCCTGCGGTCCGCCCCGGCGTCAGCGGCCGAGCCACGGTCGCCACAGCTCCCGGTCCAGCAGGTGCGGCAGGGCCGTGAACTGCTGTTCCCAGTACCGCCGTACGCCGGGCCGCGCGGTGGGCGCGGCCGGATCGCTGCGAGCCGTGCCCGCCGCGGGCAGCGCCACCGAGGCGAGCGGTCCGATGCGGGCGCCGCGCGCGGCCTTGGCGTCGTGGGATCCCGAGCCCAGGTGGAGACCGCGCAGACCGGCCTCGTAGCAGTACCGGAGCGGCTCGTAGATCACCACGTTGAAGTAGGGATAGGCCCCGGCCGCGGCATCGTGGTCGAACCCGGAGGCCCGCAGGTAGAGCCACTCCCCCCACCGGTAGGCGAGCGCCATCCCCACGGCCGTCGGCCCGCGCCGGCAGACGAACAGCACACCGTTGCCGTCGAGGGCCGCGCTCTGCCGCTCGAAACGGTCGCGCAGCCGGGCCTCGTCCTCCTCGATCCCGTACTTCTCGTTGCCCAGCCGGGCGAACCGCGCGATCAGCCCGGGCCGCCCGGACGGGTCGAGCCGGACCGTGTCGAGGCCCCGCTCGGCGAAGCGCCGGAGCTCCTTGCGGGTCGTCTTGCGCCGGGTGGCGGTGAGGGCGGCGAGGTAGTCCTCGAAGCCGCTGCCGGGAGCGTCGAGCCAGGCGTCGCCGCTGTAGCTGAGCACCGGCTCGACATCCTCGGCGTACCCGCCGACCTGGTGCAGGCCGGGAGCGTCGAGGTACAGGAGGTACGCGTGTTCCTGTCCCTGCGCCGCGGCGAGGCCGGCCAGCCGGTCGAGCAGCGCGGCGACGGTGGCGCGCCGTTCCGGCTCGGTGAGCCGGTCGGCCAGCAGGATCCGGTTGCGGTAGCCGCTGCGGCTGCCGGCCAGGCAGTACCGGCCGTCCCGGCCCGGGGCGGCCATGCGGAAGACCGATCCCGGGTCGTAGTAGGGGTTGGGCTCCCGGGCCGTCAGGTAGACCGGCAGCGCTCCGGCCGGCCCGGCGCCGTCGTGGGCCAGCAGGTAGTGGCACCGGCCCGGTGTCTCCTGTTCGACGAGGGTCAGCCACGCGTGGGAGGCGTACAGCCCGCCCCCGGCGGCCACCGTCGCCCAGTCCGCGGCCGGAACTGCCGCGAGCGTGTCGTGCACCCGTACCTGCATCGTGACGAAATCCCCTCGTGAATTGCCGGACCCACCGGCCGACGGTGGTGCAATCGCCCGCGGAATGCGCGCCGGACCGTCGCGGGACCGAATGTGCACGCGCTTGCACGCCGGACCTTCTGTGACATCATCCGACGGGGCGGAAATCGAACTGACGGTCATTCATCCGCCATGGTTTCCAGAGAGGGCTGAGATGGCAAGGGTTCTCATAGGCAACGACTGGGACGAAAACCTGGGAAAGCACGCCGACGGTGCCATCTGGTGGGTCAACCACTTCGTCTGGTTCGCCCGGAACCACGACGTCCTGGTCCTTCCGGAAGCTCCGGAGGAGGAATTCCTGCAATACGTGACCGCGCACACCGGAGTCGACCGGGAAACGCTCACCGTCGTGGTTCCGCCGAGGGAATCCTCGTCGAGTGCCGGAATGCTCACCGGGGAGCAGATCAGCGATCCGCAGCTGGCCGTCGAGGTGCTGGCCGCACTCGACGGGCGACCGGTGGACGAGGTGTTCGCGATGTGGCCGCACACCTCGGTGGCGGTGCTGGCCGACCGGCTGCGGGCCCGCTCGGCACTGCCCGGGTACGCGTTCGTCGACCAGGGCGGCGGCGCCGTGGTGACCAGCAAGGCGGTCTTCCGCGCGGCGGCCGCGGGCGCGGGGGCTCCCCTGCCGGAGGGCGCGGTGTGCGCGGACCTCCGGGCCGCCGAGGAGGCCGTCACCAGGCTGATCGAGCGGGGCCACAGTGCGATGGTGAAGCTCGAGTACGGCGCCGGCGGCGGGGGCAACGAGGTGCTCAGCCCGGTCGACGGCATGCGGCCGGTCGGCGCGCGGCGGACCGTGCGACTGACCGACCGGGCGGCGGTGCGCCGCCACCTGACGGAGAACTGGTCCTGGCTCACCGACGACGGTGCCCATCTGCTGGTCGTCGAACGGTACTTCAACGACAGTCGCGCCTACTACGCCGAGTTCTCCATCGAGGACGAGGAGGTCGTCTTCGGCGGGATCGGCGAACTGATGCACGCCCCGCGCTACCTGGCCGAGGTGACACCGCCCGAACTCGACGCCGAACTCCAGGCCGCGCTGATCGCCGGCGGACGGAAGGTGTGCGCGCCGCTGCACGCCATGGGCTACCGGGGCCGGCTGAGCGCGGACGCGATCATCACCCCGGACCGCCAGGTGCTCTTCACCGAGTGGAACGGCCGGATCACCAGCTCGACGCATGCCTACGACGTCCTCGGGGAGGTCGTGGTGGGCCCGGGCTACACCAAGGACCGGGTCCTGCTCACCAACGTCTGGCCACGCGGCTGGGCCACCCCGTCCTTCGAGGCGATGCGCGACGCCATCGCCGGTGCGGGGCTGGCCTACGACCCGGCCACCCGGACCGGCGTGATCGTGGTCAGCGGCTACAACCGGGAACGGCGCGGCGCGACCTACTGCACGGTGGCGGCGGACCTCGACGACGCCTGGGAGGTCAACGAGAGGCTCGGCGAGCTGTTCATCCCCGCCTGAGAGGAGCGCAGCATGACCCGGAACCAGACCGAACACCCCGGCGACCGACCGCCGGCCACCGCACCGCCGGGACCGGACGGGACGCTGATCCACCGGTTCTTCGGGACCGTCGCCCGGTTCGGCGACCGGCCCGCCGTGCACGGCCCCTCCGGCAGCCTGACCTACCGCGAGCTGGACGTCGCCTCGGAGACCCTGGCCGCCCGGATCCGGTCCACGGCCGGCCCCGGCGACCTGGTCGCGCTCTGGTGCGGCCACGACATCGCGTCGGTCGTCGCCGCCCTGGCGGTGCTCAGGACCGGCGCCGCCTACCTGCCGCTCGACCCGCAGGAACCCGCGGCACGGTCGGGCGCCGCGCTCACCGCCACCGGTCCGGCGCTGATCCTGACCGACGCCGTCCACGCCCGGGCAGCCGAACGCGCGGCCGAGGGACGACCGGTGCTGCGCGTGCCGGCGACCGGGGACGGACCGGCCGGCCCGACGACCAGGGCACCGGACACCACGGCGGTACCGGGCACCGCGCGGGTACAGGACACCGCCGGGGCACCGGACACCGCCGGGACGCCCGCCTGCGTCCGGCCGGACGGCACGTCGCGGACCGACCGGGAACTGCTGGCGCAGGCGCTCCGCTTCGCAGGACGCCTGGGCCTCACCCCCGAGGACCGGGTGCCGCTGATCGCCCGGCACGCCCTGGACGACGCGGCCCCGGAGCTGTTCGGCGCCCTGCTCAGCGGCGCGAGCCTGCACGTCGTCAATCCGTACGCGGCCCCGCCGGCGACCCTGCTGGGCGACCTCGCCCGGCAGCGGGCCACCGTCCTGCACTGCACGCCCGACCTGCTGCGGCTGTTCCTCGTCCAGCTGGCGGCCGGCGGGCCCGCGCCGGCGCTCCGTGCCGTGGCGGTCGCCGACGCCGACGCCGACGCCGACGCCGACAGGACCGCGGGCTCCCCCCTCGCCGACAGCGAAACCGCGGACCTGGCACGGCACTTCCCCACCGCCGGGCTGTTCGTCGAACCCGCGCCGCGGTACCGGCCCGAGCCGGCCGAGGCGGAAGTGCTGCTGCGCGCCCATCCGACGGTCCGGCACGCGGCCGTGTCGGCCGACCCGGCGGCGCCGCCCGGCGGCCGCCTGATCGGGTACGCCACCTCGCGCGGCCTGCAGGCTGCCGTGCCGGAGGAGTTGCTGCGGTACCTGCGCGGGGCACTGCCCGACTACGCGGTACCGCACCGGATCGTGGTGCTGCCGCGGCTGCCGCTGGATCCGGCCGGCCGGCTCGACCGCTCCCGGCTGCCCGCACCACCGGCGGCGGAGCCGGCGGACGACGTGCCGCGCACCGCGCAGGAGCGCCGGGTCGCCGCGCTCTGGTGCGAGGTGCTCGGCCGTGACACCGCCGCGCTGCCGGACCAGTTCTTCGCCCACGGCGGCGACTCGGCCCGCGTCATGCAGCTGTTGCAGCGGGTCAGGGCCGAGTACGGCGTGGCCCTCTCCGTGCCGGCGTTCCTCGCCGCGCCCACCCTGAGAACCCTGACCCGGCTGCTCGCGGCCCCGCGCCCCGCCACGGCCACGGCCACGGCCACCGACTCCACCACCGCCACCACCACCGGGCCCGGATCCGCCCGGGTGTCCGGACAACCACCGCAGAAGGAGGCAGGCCCATGCGCCTGAACAGCTACGACGGTTGGTCTCCGCTCCAGGAGGTCATCGTCGGGTCCGCCGAGAACTACACGACGCACGAGGCAGAACTCTCCTTCAAGCTGTTCTTCTACGACCAGCTCTCCGAACAGAAGTCCTTCTACGACCGACAGTACTACCCGGTGATCTCCCCGCCCGGCGCCGGCGGGCGCCCGGAGGCGGGCGTGCAGTCGCCCATCAAGAGGCGGTACGTGGAGGAGCTGAACGAGGACGTCGAGGGCATCGCGCAGACCCTGGAGTCCCTCTCGGTCACGGTGCACCGGCCGATGCCGCTGGCCGAGGTCTCCCAGGTGGAGACCCTGGCCTGGCCGGCCGCCGTGCTGCCGCCGCTCAACATCAGGGACAACACCCTGATCCTCGGCGACGAGATCATCGAGACCCCGCCGCAGGTCCGGTCGCGGTACTTCGAGACGCAGCTGCTGAAGAAGGTGTTCCAGGGCTACTTCGAGCAGGGCGCCCGGTGGACGGTGATGCCCCGGCCGATCATGACGGACGCCTCCTTCGACCCGTCCTACGCCGAACGCTCGCCCGGCGGACCGGCCGAGTTCATCAAGCAGCCCTCGGCCTCGCCGTACGACACGGGATTCGAGATGATGATCGACGGCGCCCAGTGCCTGCGCCTGGGCAGGGACCTGATGATCAACGTCTCGACGAAGAACCACGCCCTGGGCGTGGACTGGCTCGAACGCCACCTGGAGGGCCGGTTCCGGATCCACCGTGTCTCGATGACGGACAACCACATCGACAGCATGGTGCTGGCCCTGCGCCCCGGCCTCCTCCTGGTGCGCACGCCGCGGGTCGCCGAGATGCTGCCCGAACCGCTGCGCAAGTGGGACATGATCTTCGCGCCCGAGCCGGAGGTCAACGCCTTCCCGTCCTACGACGACGACGACCTGGTGCTCACCAGCCCGTACATCGACCTCAACGTCCTCTCGGTCGACCCGGAGACGGTCCTGGTGAACGAGGCGTGCCCGGAGCTGATGCGGACCCTGGAGCGGCACGGCTTCACCGCCGTCCCGGTCCGCCACCGGCACCGCCGGCTGTTCGGCGGCGGGCTGCACTGCTTCACCCTGGACACCGTCCGCCGTGGCTCGGTGCTGGAGGACTACCTCGGCTGAGCCGTGGAAAGCCGTTCAGGGGCGGCCCCGTGGCGGGACCGCCCCTGAACGTCCGCGCCCGACGAACCCGGGCAGCCCGGACCCGGGGCCCGTCTTCGGACCCCCGCCCGCGGACGGCGGGGCGTGGAGACGGACCCTAGGAGTCCCGGCGCAGGGCGCCGCGCGGCACCAGGCAGTCGAACGGCGGCTGTTCGCGCGGGATGTGCGGGACCCGTTCCAGCCCCAGCCGGATCCGAAGCCAGGCCCACAGGTCCAGGTGCGGCTTGCGGCTGCGGTGGCGGAAGGTCTCCCCCGTGTCCTCCTGCGGGACGGTCCGCAGCACGGTGCCGCCAGCCTCGAAGACGGTGAGGATCTCCGTCAGGCGGTCGATCGCCAGGTGCACCGAACGGTCGTAGAGGTGTTCGTCGTTGTCCTGCGGCCGGATCTCCGGCCGGACCACCTCGACCAGTTCGCCGCCGTCCAGCCGGGAGGTGACCAGGTGCAGGCTGGCACCGATGCGGTGGTAGTCCTTGCGCAGGAAGGCGAAGAAGACGCAGTGGTTGCCCTTGTACTGGGGGAGGTACCCCCCGTGGATGTTGATCATCAGACCGCCGGCCTCGATGACCGGGCGCCTGAGGTAGGTCGTCCCGCAGACGACCGTCACGTCCGGCGCCAGCCCTCCGAGGAAGTCCACGGCCTCCGGGGAGTTGATCCAGTCGACCCGCAGGACCCGCTCCGGCGCGGGACCCACCGGGGGCGTCAGCGCGGCGAAGTACCGGCGCCGGTACGCCGACCGGCCGGTCCACCGCTGGCGGCGGACCTGGTACGCCCGGGCGACCGCGTCCGTCCGGGCACGCCGCGCCCAGAGCCGGCGCTGCTGCTCGGCGCCCGGTTCGACGACGACCCCGACCAGGTTCAGGTCCCGCGCGACCCGGGCGACCAGGTAGCGGTGGTGCGGGTCGTCCGAGCACAGGACGGCCACCCGCAGCCGGTCGCCGGGGGCAACCGGGGTGCCCAGGGTGTCCCCGGCATCCCCGGCGTCTCCGGCGTCTCCGGCGTGCCCGGTGCGATGCCACTCGTTGCCGTTGCGCCGCTCCAGCCTCATCGCAGCCCCCGACCACCGGGCAGGACGGCGGGCGTCAGCAACGGCTCCGCGGCCGGGCGGTACCGGGCGGGCCGGAGGAAGCGGTCCAGGCGCTGCGGGTGGTACAGCTCGTGCATCGGGTGCGGGCGTCCCTTCAGGGCGGCGACGACGGCCTGTGCCACGCTCGGCGCCTGGGCGAAGCCGCCCGTGTTGTGGCCACCGGTGATGACACCGACCCCGCCGGCGGTGGTGGGCATCGTCTCGAAGATGCCGAGGTTGGCGGAGGTCCAGGGACGCACGCAGACCCGACGGCTGCGGCGCAGCGAACCGTCCTCGCGGGCCAGGGCGTACGCCTTCGGGAAGAACTGCCGACAGGTGTCCTCGACCGCGGCGAACATCGTCTCCAGCGCGGCGGGATCGACGTCGGCGGGGTCCTCGCCGGTGTGGCCGTAGCCGGATCCCACGACCAGGAGCGGGCGGCCGTGCGCGTCGGTCGCCCGGGTGACGTTCGCGTCCTCGGCCGGGTGTCCGCGCCGGGCGATCTTCAACGACCGGCGCAACTCCGGCTCCAGATCGGGCAGTTCCATCCAGACCCCGAGCACACCGTGGATCCGGCCGGCAGACCGGGTGCCGGCCAGCAGCTTCCGGCCGTAGGCCCCCGGGGAGATGACGAAGCCGTCGGCCGTCAACGACCCGTCGGGCAGGCGCAGGCCGTGCAGCCGTCCGTCGGCGGCGCGTTCCAGCCCTTCGACGGGGGTGGACCAGCGGAACACCGCCCCGGCCCGCTCCAGCCAGGAGATCAACCGGGCCATGAAGGAGTGCACGTTGACCGTGAACCCGGGCACCTCCAGGCCGCCCACCAGCTCGTCGGTCGCACCGTCGAGGCCGGGGTGACGCCGGCGGAGCGCCTCCGGGCCGAGGACACGACGCACCGCGCCGAGCGTCACGTGGCGCCGCGTCGACTGTTCCAGCTGTGCCTCGTCCGTGTAGAGCCGGAGAATGCCCGGCGAATACCCCACGTCCCGGAAGAGCCCGGGGCATTCGTGCCGGAGCGAATGCCAGAGCGTGTGGCTCTCCCGGTTGAACGAGATGATGTCGTCGTGGTAGATCTGGGCCAACCAGCCCGGGACGCTTTCGAATTCCGATATCCAGTGCTCTTCCGCGGCCGTGAACGGCGTCGCCTTCACGTTCCAGCCGCGGGCGTCCAGGGAGCGGCGGAACACCCCGTTGACGAGCGGCCGGTCGGCGGCGCTCCTGGCGTGGTAGTCGTCGGCCTCGGTCAGGGTGAACATCCGGGCGTCGCCGCCGGACCGGCTGCAGCCGTACGCCGACCAGTGCAGCGCCCTCCGCGGATCGGGCCGCGCGTCGAGGATCCGGAGCCGGTGGCCGGCGCGGACCAGCTGCCAGGCGGTCAGCAGATTGACGACCCCGGCCCCGACCAGGACGACGTCCCGGACGGGGGATTCCGGCAGCGCCGTCTGCCCGCCGTCCGGGCGGCCGTGCTGCTCGGCGTGCCGGAGCGCGGTCAGGAACGCCTGGGCCGGTGAGCCGGTGACCTCGACGAGCGGTGACGGGGCGTCCGCCGGCCCGACCGGGAGCGCGGCCGCCTCGAACGCCCGCACCGTCACCGGGTTCCGGCCGGAGGGGGTGTCCTCCCCGTCCGGGTCCGTGCCGTCGTCGGCCACGACGACCGCACGCCGGGCGTCGGTGACGGGCCCCGGGCGGTCCCGCGGGTGTGTCCCGTCCTCGACCAGGTCGCGCACCTCGCGGTTGACCGGGCCGGTTACGAATATGGGCATGGTGATTCCCTACGATCGTTCGTTCTGAGGTGGGGCCGGTCCGGGGGTCAGCCGAGCCGCTCGACGGCCAGCGACGACCAGGAGCTGGGGCCGTCGCCGAAGGCCAGGACGTGCGCTCCGGGCCGGATCTCACCGCGGTCGGCGCAGTGGGCCAGGGACACCAGGCTGTCCGCGGAGAAGCAGTGCCCGAACTCGGCCACCGGGCCGGCCAGCAGGCGGTCGAGCGGCACGCCCATGGCCGAGCAGAGGAACTGCTGCGCGACGGTGCGGTAGTTGGGGAAGAGGAGGTGGTCGAAGTCCTCCACCGCGCGTCCGGTCCGCCGCGCGATCTCCCCCGTGCCCGCCACGGCCAGTGCGACGGTGGCCAGGATCCGGTCGCCGGCGGCGCCCCCGGCGCCGGCCACGGCCCCGGTGACCGTGGAGACGCCGTGCACCGCGAACCGCACGCCGCCCGGCCCCGGATCCTCGACGGTGACCAGGCAGGCGGCCGCACCGTCGCTGACCACGGAGAGCGTGTCGGCCTGGCTGCGGTCGCCGTCCAGTACCCGGTCGGCCAGCAGGAGGAGCACCCGGTGGTGCTCCCCGGAGGCGAGCGCCTGGGCGGCGAGGTGCAGCGCCGGGCCGAGGTTGCCGCAGTCGTGCCCGGAGACCCGCAGGTACCGGATGTCGGGCAGGCCGAGCTCGCACACCAGCCGGGACAGCGAGTCGCTGCTCCCGTGGTCGTTCTCCGTCACGTAGACCAGCAGGTCGGGCGGTTCGGCGGCGGTCTCGACGGTGCGGGCGGCGGCCGCCGCGGCGAGCCGCCAGATGTCCCGGTCGTCGGCCCGGTACCAGGACAGGCCGCTCGCCGGGTCGAGCAGTTCGGGGTCCAGCCGTCCGGACAGTTCGGCGATCGGGCGGCGTTCGCCGTGCACGTAGGCGATGGCGGAGAGGTGGAGGACGGTCATCGGCCGCCGCCGGAGGTCACGTCCACGAGACCACGGTGCGGTCGTCGATGAACCCCATCAGGAAGGACAGGTTGGTCCGGTTCCCCTTGCTGGTGTCCACCGCGTGCACGAAGGCGCCGTTGAAGACGTACACGTCGCCGCGTTCGACGTCGATGCGCAGCTCGTCGAACCCGGTGAGGGTGTCGGCCGGGTAGGAGAACCCGGTGTGCTCGATGCCCAGGCGGCGCCGGCTCTCGTCGTCCGGGCGGATGTTCCAGATCACCAGCCGTCCGCCCTCCTCGTGCTCGACGCACATGTTGACCGCGCAGACCTCGTGGTCGCGCACGCCCTGGATCTCGAACCCGGCCTGCCGCGGATCGGCGCACTGCGCCTCGTCCTCGTGGGGTTCGAGGGCGAAACTTCCCTCCTTGTCCCAGGCCCGGATCAGCGCCGGGCAGGCCTCCGCACCTTGGTGCTCGGCGATCCGCAGCACGGCGCCGTGCCGGGCGAGTTCCGCCGACAGTCCCGAACGGAAGCTCTGCCAGGGCGAGTCGGGCACGTCGAGCACCTCGCGGACGTGCGCCGCGACCTCGCCGGTCTCGACGAGGTAGGTCTCGGTCGACTTGTTCCAGTGGTAGGAGCCGATGTAGTGCGAGGGCTCCCCCTCGCGGTGCCGGCGCGCCGGGCTGGACCAGAACCGGGCGACCGACTCCTTCTGCGCCCCGTCCGGTATCACGTTGCGGAAGATCACGCCGAGCCGCTGTCCGCGCAACACCTCCAGGACCGGCCCGGGGTCGAACTCGGTCCGTTCCTCCAAGCGGAAGAACTCCGGATCCGCCTGGAAACCGGCGACTTGACGCGGTGCTGGACTCACGAGGGAACCGCCTTCCCGTTGGCGTGGCTGGAGCGTTCGGCAGCGCCGAGGTGCTCGGCAGGGTCGCAGTGTGCGGGGCGTTCGCAGTGGCTGGGGTGTTCGGCACGGCTGGGGTGTTCGGCACGGCGGGGATGTCCCGCACGGCCGGGATGTCCGGCACGGCGGGGGCGGCTCGGTGCGGGCGCGGTGGGCGCGCCGGTGCCGGTCAGCACGGGAGCCCCCTCACGCGCTCGGCCTCCGCCGGACGGCGAAGGTGTCGCCCACGACGTAGCCGTCCAGGCCGTGCTCCTCGCCGTACCGGATCAGGTCGCTGGTCCGGTTGATGAAACCGCGACCGGAGAAGTTGAGCGAGGTGTTGCACAGCACGCTGAATCCGGTCAGGTCGCGGAAGGCGCCGAGCAGTCGGGCCATCTCCGGGTTCTGTTCCGGGGTCACCGTCTGGGCTCGCGCGGTCCCGTCGACGTGGGTGACGGCCCGCAGTTCCTCGGACCGCACCTGGCTGAAGTAGAGCATGTACGGGTCGGGGATCGAGCCGCTGAACCAGCGGTCGGCGTCCTCCTCCAGGCAGATCGGGGCGATCGGCCGGTACCCCTCGCGCTGCTTGATCCGGTTGAGCCGGGTCGTCGTGTCGGTGCTGAAGGGCGCGGCCAGGACGGACCGGTTTCCGAGCGCGCGCGGCCCCATCTCCCAACGGCCCTGCGCCCAGGCGATCACCCGGCCGTCGGCCAGGAAGCGGGCCACCTCGGCGAAGTCCAGCGGCCGCACGTCGTACGCGGCCGGGTCGAAGGCCGCGTCCTCGACGAAGGCGTCCCCGGCGTAGACGTCCCAGGAGACCGCGGCCGAGCCGGTGTAGTGGAGCTGCGCGTCGATCGCGGTGC
This sequence comes from Kitasatospora sp. NPDC048545, assembly GCF_040651155.1. Taxonomy (NCBI): domain Bacteria; kingdom Bacillati; phylum Actinomycetota; class Actinomycetes; order Kitasatosporales; family Streptomycetaceae; genus Kitasatospora; species Kitasatospora sp. NPDC048545. The sequence goes on along the minus strand of NZ_JBEZIQ010000044.1, from coordinate 38,025 downwards.
CGAGCGCGGAGCCGCTGTCGTTCGGACAGGGCGGCACGAACACCTCGGGGAAGAGACCGCATTCGCGCCAGCGGCGGTTCCACTCGCAGTTGAGCGCGCACCCTCCGGATATCAACAGCGGGTAGCCCTCGGTGAGTTCCTTTGCGGCGTACTCGTGGAACCGGTCGAAGATCGCGTCCGAGAGTTTGGCCGCCAGGTTCCTGTACTCCTGGGACTCCACGCCGATGTTGTGGAACGGCGTCCAGGTCATGTCGCCCTTGGCCAGGTTCAGGATGATCTGGTCCTGGTCCAGGATGAAGTCGATCAGTTCCTGCTCGGCCCGGGTCGTGCCACCCGGCTGCGCGAAGCCCGTCAGGGCCATCTGCTTGCCGGCGTCCTGGAGGCGGAGCAGTCCCTTGTCCGCCGGGAAGCGCGGATCGGCGAGGGCGAACAGGTAGGCGTACTTGTTCCCGGGGTCGGCCAGCACGTGGCGCAGGTGGGTGACCTCGCCGCGCTCGTCGACCAGGTAGAAGGAGCCGATGTTCCCCTCCCAGACCAGGCAGTAGCAGGGCCGGCCGGGCCGGAAGGAGGAGAGGCCGAGCGCGGTCATGATGTGGGACCGCTCGTGCGTCGACGAGAAGACCCGGACCTCCTGGCCGAAGAACGTCCCGGCCTGGTCCGAGACCGAGCCCGGGCCCACCCCGAAGTAGCCCGTCCTGGAGGGTGGTTCGACGGAGAACGCACCCTTGACCCAGCCTCCGACCGCCAGCGCGTCGGGGATCCGGCCGAGCCGTTCCGCGGCGAGCAGCAGCACCTCGGCGGTCAGCCGGTCGTAGCGCGGGAAGGAGTCCTTCTCCGCTTCCAGGGAGAACAGCAGCCGGCCGTCCTCGATCGCGGCGATCGCACCGTCATGACCTTCTTTGAATCCCAGAATCAGCATCCTGCCCACCTCCGTGCGGTCTGCCTGCTTCGCGTTCGACCAGGGCCGTGCGATCGAGCTTTCCGTTGTGTGTCCGGGGGAACGAGTCCACGATCACGAATCGGGACGGCACCATGAAATCAGGCATTCTTCCGGCCGCATAGGCGCGTAGGTCACGCTCGGACACCCCTTTCCCCATTCGATGACGAACCGTCATATATGCCACCAGAAAACGGTCTTCGTGCTTGTCCTGCGCGGCGACGACGGCTGCTTCGCCGACCTCCGGATGCGCCGCCAGGACGGACTCGACCTCGGCGAGATCGACCCGGACGCCGCGGATCTTCACCTGCTCGTCCACCCTGCCGACGAACTCCAGCGCACCGTCGCCCGCCCTGCGCACCAGGTCGCCGGTGCGGTACATCCGGCTGCCCGGCGGCCCGAAGGGGTCGGCGACGAACCGTTCGGCCGTCGGTCCGGGCCGGCCCAGGTAGCCGTGGGCGAGCCCCTCCCCCGCGGCGTACAGCTCACCGGCCTCCCCGTCGGCGACCGGCCGCAGCCGCTCGTCCAGCACGCGGACGTGCTTGCCGGCCAGGCGGTGGCCGATCGGCACCGAGGGCCGGGCGGCGCTGTCGGCGGTGACCCGGTGCGTCGTCACGAAGACCATGCACTCGACCGGTCCGTAGCCGTTGACGAGGCGCAGCTGCGGGTACTCCCGGAGCACGTGCGCGGCGAGGTCGGGCGAGAGCGCCTCGCCGCCGACCAGGAGGTCCCGAAGGTTCGCGAAGGTCTCCGGAGCGGTGTCCGCGATCACGTGGAACAGGACGGTCGGCAGGTTCATCGTGGTGATGCCGTGGGTCGCGACGAGCTGTGCCATCCGGAGCGGATCGGGGCTGCCCGGATGGATCACGCAGGCGCCGCCGGTGAGCAGCGGCCCCCAGAGCTCCAGCGCGAACGCGTCCCAGGAGACCGGCGCGCACTGCAGCCAGACGGTCTCCGGGCCGAACCGGGTGTACCGCTGCCCGAGGACGGTGCCGACGATCGCGCGGTGCGGGGCGGACACCGCCTTGGGCCGGCCGGTCGAGCCGGACGTGAAGATCACACAGGCGGCGTCCTCCGGTCCGGCGCGGACGGCGCCGCGGGGCAGCGCCGGGCCGGGGCCGGTCAGCGGGACGAAGCCCGCCGGGGTGCCGAGGCGGGCCGCGTCCGCCGCCGTGCGGGCGACGACCACGGCGGGCGCCGCGTCCTCGGCCATGGCACGCAGCCGCTCCACCGGGAAGGCCCGGTCCAGCATCAGGTAGCCGGCGCCGGCCTTCAGTGCGGCCAGGATCGCCACGACCATCCCGGCGCCTCGGTCCAGGTGGACGCCGACCAGCGCACCGCGCCGTACGCCGGCGTCCGCCAGTCGTCGGGCCAGCCGGTCCGCCCGTGCGTCCAGCTCGCCGTAGCTGAGCCGCTCCTCCGCATACGCCACCGCCAGGGCGCCGGGCGCGGCGGCGGCCCACTCCTCGAAGACCTCGTGCAGGCACCGCGCGGCCGCTGCCCGGGTCCGCCGGTGCGGCGCGCCGGCGGCGGGTCCGGTGTCGGGCGAGGTGTCGGGTCCGGTATCGGGCGGGGTGTCGGGTCCGGTACGGGGTCCGGTGTCGACGCTCACCGCTACGCGTCCCGGCCGGTGCTGCCCGGGGCTGCGGACCGGCGGGAGATCGGCGGCAGCGGGTCCGTGCGGTCCGAGTCGCCGAGCCGACGGGCGACCCCGGTCACCGTGGGTTCGTCGAAGAACTCCCGGACGCCGAACCTGACTCCCAGTACCGAACGGATCCGGCTGACCAGCCGGGTGGCCGCCAGGGAGTGCCCGCCGAGCAGGAAGAAGTCGTCGTCGACCGCGACCGGCGTCCGCTTGAGCACCTCGGCGAACAGCCCGCACAGGGTCTCCTCCAGCGGCGTCCGGGCCCGGTCCGCCGTCCGGGCAGGCTCCCGCGACCGTGGGACGGCAGCCCGTTCGAGTCCGCTCGGCCGGTGCACGGCCCGGGCCCGGTCGAACGGGAAGCGCAGGTCGGCCCGGCCGATCGGTGCATCGGGGTCCGCGGCCACGGCTTCCAGCAGCAGCACCAGGCCGTGGGCCAGCCGCTGCGCGGTCGCCCGGTCGAAGAGGTCCACCGCGAAGGCCAGGGTGCCGTCGATGCCGCCCGGGCCGCCGGTCGCGGTGCGGGTCGGGTTCAGGTCGAAGACGAGGTCCAGCGTCCCGCTGTCCGTGTCGATGCTCTCGTGGCGGGAGCGCACGTCCTTCAGCCGCAGCGTGTTCTCCACGCCGTCGCCGAACGCGATCGAGACCTGGTGGAGCGGGTGGCGGTCGACCGACCGTTGCGGGTTGAGCGCGTGCACCAGCTTCTCGAAGGGCAGTTCCTGCCGTTCGAACGCGGCGAGGTCGGTGTCCCGGACCCGGCGCAGCAGTGCGCGGAAGCTCGGGTCGCCGGAGGTGTCGGCGCGCAGCACCAGGGTGTTCACGAAGAAGCCGACCAGGTCGTTCAGCGCGTCGTCACCGCGGTCGGCCACCTGGGTGCCCACCGGGATGTCCGGGCCGGCTCCCAACCGGGTCAGCAGTGCGGCGACGGCGGCGTGCAGCACCATGAACAGGGTCGCCTCGCCCTCCCGCGCGGTCTCCTGGAGGCGACCGTGCAGTCCGGCCTCGATCCGGAACGGGACGGTGCCGAGCACCCGGCTGGGCACCGGCGGCCGCGGGCGGTCCACCGGGAGCTCCAACTCCTCAGGCAGTCCGGCCAGTTCACCGCACCAGTGGGTCAGCAGTCCGGTCAGGGCGCTCTGTGGGTCGTCCTCGTCGCCGAGCGCCGCGCGCTGCCACACCGCGTAGTCCCGGTACTGGACCGGGAGCGGGGACCACTGCGGCTCGTCACCGGCCAGCCGGGCCTCGTAAGCCCGGGCCAGGTCCCCCCAGAACGGTCCGGCCGACCAGGCGTCCCACACGATGTGGTGGAACACCAGCAGCAGCACGTGCTCCTGCGGCCCCACGGCGAACAGCCACGCGCGCAGCGGCCGGTCCGCCGTCAGGTCGAAGCCCCGGCCGGCGGCTTCGGCCACCCGCGCCCGCACGTCCGGCTCGCTCGATTCCGTCACCACCAGGGCCGGGCGGCCCTCCGCCGCGGGCAGCACCCACTGGGACGGGTCGCCGTCGACCAGCGGGAACACCGTGCGCAGGATCTCGTGCCGAACCACCACGTCCCCGAGCGCCGCCTCCAACGCCCCGGCGTCCAGCGGACCGGACAACCGGAACGCCTCCGCCGAGTTGTGGGCGGCCGAGAAGCCCTCGACCTGGTTCAGGAACCAGAACCGCTCCTGTCCGAACGACAGCGGCACCGCAGCCATTTCCCCTCCTTCTGCTGCCGGGTCGAGGCAGCCCGCAGCCGACATCAGGCGGTCGGGGCCACCGACGGCTTCCCGACCGGGCCTGGCGGCCGCAGGTCCTGCCAGTTCCTCTCGATGAATGCGAGGCATTCCGCGCGGTTCGCCTTCTGCCGGGCGATCCGCCAGCCCGTGGGCGCGTCGCGGAACTCGGGCCAGAGCGAATGCTGCCCCACCTCGTTGACCAGGACCACGAAGGAGGCCTCAGGGTCGTCGAACGGGTTCAATTCTCCACCTTTCCGCGTGCCGCGTTCCCCGTCGGTATCGCCTCGGGGCCGCCCCGGCATCTCGACCACTACATCCGACCGGACCGGGCGTGCACAAGCATTTCCCGACGCCTCGGACGACACCGTTCAACCGCGACGCCCTGTCAGTTGCACGGCACCGCAAGGCCTTTCCGGACTTCCTCGAATCGCCGACCCGGATCGCCGACCCGGATTGCCGGACCGAATTCCCGGACCGAATTCCCGGTCACCGCCCGGTCGCCGACCGTCCGGTCGCCTGCCGGCCACCCCGGTCGTCCCACCGCCCGGTCAGGCCGGCGGCGGGACGGCGACCGGACGGACGGCGACCGGACGCGTGGCGCTGTGGACCCGGCCACCGGCCACCACGACGGCCCGAACGGCGTGCTCGGGGTGCGCGAAGGCGTCCTCCGCCACCTCGACCTCGGCCCGGACCAGGAGCGGGCTCCCGGGCACCAGCCGGAGCCGCTGCGGCTCCGGCACCGCCAGACCGTGGGCGGCTCCCCTGGCGACCTGGACCAGCACCGCCGCCGGAAGAACCTCCACCGCCCCGTCGACTGCCGTAACCGTCACCTCGACCGTCACCGTCCCCGGACTCCGCCAGACCGGCGGGCAGTCGATGCTGATGTCGCGGACCGGCGAACCGGTGGGGAGGTCGAGCACCGGGCCGCAGGTGTGGCAGGCCAGGACCGCGCGCTCCAGCCCGGGGTGGGCCGGGTGCCGACCCGTCACGGTGGCCGTCGGCCCCCCGCAGTACGGGCAGCGCGCAGTGCCGGGAACGGCCGTCGTCTCCAGGAAGTCCTCCCAGACCTCGTTCAGGGAGGACTCGCTGACCTGTCCGAAGTCGTACAGGTCGAACGCGACGCCGTACTCCGCCTCGGCCACCTGCTCCAGCAGCCGCTCCACCGGGTCGCCGTCGCCGTCGGCGTCGGTCGCCAGGACCGACGGATCCCCCTTGAGCACGGCCACCGCCGTGCTGACCCGGGCGTCGAGCTCCGGCAGGCCGTCGGCCGGCAGCAGCCCGGCCAGCGGAAGCTCGCGCAGGGCCCGGATCGCCCGGCCCGCCTGCCGCAGCCGGGCCCTGGTCCGGTCGTCCTGGGTCGCGGCGGCCGGGCCGCCCGGGGGCGGGACGGGCTCGCCGACCAGCGCGTCGAGGTCCTCCAGCCGGACCGGACCGGCCCCGGGGACCGGCACCACCCACGGCAGGCCGAGCACCAGGTAGTGCGGCACCTCCCGGCCGGCGGCCCGCCGGTTCAGCAGGACGCCGAGCCGGCCCACGTCGGCCCCGGCCGCCGCGGCCCGGTGGGCGAGGCGGTTCAGGCCGACGTCCGGAACCATCCGGTGCACGGCCCCGATGAAGGCCGCCGCGGTGCCGTGCGCGAACGCGTTGGTCAGCTGGTAGTCGGCGGCCACCAGGCCGTGGCCGGGCCGCCAGGACATGCAGCTGTTGGCGAGGACGACGTCGGCGCGGACCTCCCGGGCCAGGACGACCCCGGCCGCGTCCACCCCCGGGCGGAAGCACTGTCCGGTGAAGGCACAGCTCGGCGCACCGGCGGGCGCCGGGGCCCGCCCGGCCGTCCGGTCGCCGACGGCGCCGCAGACCACGGTGTCGGAGAGGACGAGGCCGTGCTCGCGCCCGGCGACGGCGAAGGAGACCAGTCCGTGCCGCCGCCCGGTCAGCAGCGGTGCCACCACCTCGGCGCGCGCGTCGGGACCCGTCACCCAGTGCACACCGGGCGTGTCGTCCCGCTGCCGACCGCCCCACGGGGCGACGCAGAGCTGCGGGTGGTCCGGTGGTGTCCGCAGGCCGCTGCCGAGCCCCTTCGCGATCAGTCGGCTCAACTCGCCCAGGTCCCGGCCGAGCACGACGCCGAGCGCCGCCTCGCCCCGGCCCTCGCGGCGGAGCGCCGCCGTCGCGTCGAGGGTGTCGAGCACCGGTCCGAGCGACAGTTCGGCGGCGAGCGCGACCAGCACGACGTGGTCCACGTCGCCGCGCCCGGGGGTGGACGCCCCGCCGGGCGCGCCGGTGGTGAACGTCCCTCCGACGCGTTCCGCGAGCGCCGCTGCCACCGGGGCGGCGGCCGAACCGGGCGGTGCGAGCACCAGCACCCCGCCGACCGGACCGGGCGGTGCCGGATCGTTTGACGGCCGGGCGGGGGCGGTGAGTTCGGTGAGTGCGGCGGTCCGGTCGTCCGCCGCCCCGTACACCGGGATCCGCGCCCGGTCCCGCAGCGCGTCGAGGTAGGAGGCGAGGCCGGGGTGGGCCGAGAACGGCGGGCCGACGGTCATGGTGCCACCGCCGCCGTGTCGACGGTCAACCCGCCGGGCCGCCCGACCCGGGAGGCGATCCGCCGCACCTCCAGGTGGTCGGCGGCGACCCGGGCCGGGTCGGGGTCGGCGAGCACCGCCACGCCGAGTTTGTGCGCGTCCATCAGGTCCAGGGTCTCCGGCACCTCGTCGCCGTCCTTGACGTTGACCTTGAGGTGGCAGCAACTGGGCAGTTCGGTGATGGCGTTCAGGCCGTCGATCCCGCTGATCGGACCGGCCGAGCGGACCGAGAAGAAGACCACCAGGACGGTCATCTCCAGGGAGTAGTCGAGGCGGACGGCGCCGTCCCCGGCCAGGTGGCGCACCGCACGCTCGATCAGGTTGTCACCGGTGGCCAGCTGGCAGGCCCACGGCTGCGCGCCGCCCGGCGGCCGGGCGTTGACCTCCATCAGCAGCGGCCCGCGGTCGGTGACCATGACCTCGGTGTGCGCGACGCCGAACCGTACGCCGAGGGCGTCCAGCACCTGTCGGGTGTACCGCAGGAGTTCGTCGTGGCCCGGCGCGTCGTGGGGCACGAACTCCATGCTCTCGTAGATCGCCATCCGGCCGTCGGCCGAGTGCTTTCGGTACCGGACGATGTCGGTCACGGTGTGCACGCCGTCGTGGCTGAAGGTGTCGACGGCGTACTCGACGCCGGTGACGTACTCCTGGAGGACCACGTCGGTCAGCCGGATGCCGTGCCGGCTCACCGAGCCGGCCAGGCCGGTGACGGCCTCGCGCCAGCCCGCCCCTCCCGGGTGCCTGGTCACGCCGTCGGTGCCGGACGCGTTCGCGGGCTTGACCACGAGGTCCCGCCCCTCCAGCCCCCGGTCGCGCAGCCAGTCGGCGGCCTCCCGCGGGTCGCGGACGCAGAGCGTCTCGACGACGGGCAGCCCGGCGGCGGCCACGGCGGCGTACATCTCGCCCTTGTGCCAGCGGGCGGCGGCGAGTTCGGGCCGGTTGGCGCGGTCCGGGGTGAGTTCGGCGGCGAGCCGGTCGGCGAGCCGTACGCCGTGCTGCTCGCCCGGGAGGATCGCGACGGGTGCCAGCTCGCGCAGCCGGTCCAGTACCGGGTCGAGCAGCCCGGGGGTGATCGGTGCGGCGTCGTCGGCGCCGTACTCCAGGTGGTGGTCGAAGTCCTCGGCCCGGAACGAGGCGGCCAGTGGGGCGGCCGAGCGCAGGGTGACCCCGCAGGGCGAGAAGCCGGCCCGGCGCAGCGCGGGCGCGTACATGTTGCCCGAGGAGTAGGGCTCGACGATGACGACGACGGGCCGGCTCACTTCGCCCCCCGGGCTGCCGTGCGGTCGATCCGGGCCGCCAGCAGCTCGACCGTCGGACATTCGAAGATGTCGCCGATCAGGACCCGCTTGCCCAGCGCGGTGCGGACCTTGGAGATGACCCGGGTGGCCAGCAGGGAGTGGCCACCGAGGTCGAAGAAGTCGTCGGTGACCTCGATCTGCGGGATCGCCAGGACCTCCTGCCAGATGCCGAGCAGCGCGGCGGCCGTCCCGGACGGCCCGGCCGTTCCGACGGGCGGCTCCGACCCTGCGGCCGTCGGTCCCGCCGCTTCCGCAGTCGCCGGGGCCTGCTCGGGCTGCGCGGCCTGATCGGGCTGGGCGGCCTGCTCGGGCACCGTCAGGGCGACCCGGTCCAGCTTCCCGGTCGGGGTGAGCGGCAGCGCGGACCGCAGGACGAAGCGGGCGGGCACCATGTGCGCGGGCAGGAGCCGGGCCGCGTGCGCCCGCAGCTCCTGCGGGGTGGGGGTGCGGGCCGGGTCCCGGGCGACGACGTGCCCGACCAGGCTGCGGCCGGTGCCGTCCTCGCGCACGGTGACCGCGACCTCACCGACCAGCGGGTGCTCCAGCAGCCGCGCCTCGACCTCGCCCGGCTCGACCCGGTGCCCGCGGATCTTCACCTGGTGGTCGGCCCGGCCCAGGAACTCCAGCGAGCCGTCCGGCCGGTGGCGGGCCAGGTCGCCGGTCCGGTACATCCGGCTGCCGGGTTCCGGACCGAACGGGTCGGCGACGAAGCGTTCGGCGGTCAACGCGGGCCGGCCGGCGTAGCCGCGGGCGACGATCGGCCCGCCGACGTACAGCTCCCCGATCACGCCGGTCGGGGTCGGCTGGAGCGCCTCGTCGAGCAGGTACACCGAGGCGTCCGTGATGGGGCGTCCGATCGACGGCAGCTGCGGCCAGTCGGCCGGGTTCCCGCGCAGCCAGTGCGTGGTGGCCACGCTGGTCTCCGAGGGGCCGTAGCCGTTGCGCAGCACGCAGCCGGGCATCTGCTCCAGCCACCGCACCAGGTCGGGGGCCATCACCAGTTGCTCGCCGCCGGTGACGACGGTGCGCAGCCGGGTGGCCCGGCGCCCGTCCGGGCGGGCCGCCCAGTGCGCGATGTTGAGCAGTCCGGAGTAGGGCGCCTCCAGGTGTTCGATCGCCTCGTGCTCCAGCAGGTCGAGCAGTGCCTCGGGGTCGCGCCGGACGGCCTCGTCGGGCAGGAGGACGAGTCGGGCGCCGGCGTGCCAGGCACCGAAGATCTCGCAGAACGACGCGTCGAAGCTGAGGGCGCTGAACTGCAGGACGTGCGCCCCGGGTTCGATCGCGGTCGCGGTGACGTACCAGTCGAGGATCCGGACCAGCGCACGGTGCGGCATGGCCACGCCCTTGGGGCGGCCGGTGGAGCCCGAGGTGTGCATCAGGTAGGCGAGGTCCTCGCCGTGCACGGCGAGGTCGGGATTGCCGGCCGGGCGGCCGGCGAGGTCGCACGCGGCCAGGTCGTGGACCTCCCGGCCGGCGGCCGGCGCCGTCAGCGCGGCAGTGTGCGGGGCCTCGGTGAGCACCAGCCGGGGCGCGCATTCGGCCAGGGCCTCGGCGGTGCGGGCGGGCGGCGCGGCGACGTCCAGCGGCACGTAGTAGCCGCCCGCTTTGAGCACGGCCAGCATGCCGGTGAGCATCGCGACGGTGGAGCCGCCGTAGAGCGCCACCGCGACCTCCGGCCCGACCTGCCGCTCGCGCAGCCAGTGGGCCAACCGGTTGGCCCGGGCGTTCAGTTCGGCGTAGCTGAGCGAGCGCCCGGCCTGCACCAGTGCGACGGCCTCGGGCGTCCGCTCCGCCCAGGCCTCCACCAGCCGGTGCACCAGGGCGGCGGCGGGTGCCGAGGAACCCGTGCGGCACCACTCTCCGAGCAGCAGGTCCAGTTCGGCGCGCGGCAGCACCGGTGTCCGCCCGACCGGTGTGTCCGGATCGGCGACGACGCCGGCCAGCAGGGTGTGCCAGCGCGCCGTCCAGCGCTCGGCCTCGGCCGGGTGGTGGCCGATCCGGGTGCGCGGGCCGTCCGGTGTCCGCAGGACGGTCAGTGCGGGCGGCCGGCTCGGGTCGACGGCCGTCCCGAGGCCGGGGCGCAGCTCGATCCGCAGGTCAGCGGTCGGGTCGACGGGCCCGAGCGGGGCCTGCTCACGCAGCCGTGCCAGCAGCCCGGCGAAGGACGGATCACCGGTCAGGTCCAGGCGGTGGGCGCCGGTGCGGGCCGGCTCGCCCGCGCTCACCGTCACCGTCGGGTCCGGTTCGCCGCCGTGCCGCAGGGCGAGCACCGCGTACGCGGCGAGCAGCGTCACCTCCGGCGGAACGTCGTGCACCCGGCTCAGGTCCGCGAGCCCCTCGGTCAGTCCGTCGGGCAGCCGGACGGTGCTCCCGGTCGTCGCGGGGTCGGGGCGGTCGGCCATGGCCATGGGGCTCCTTCACGTGTCGAGTCGGGGACCGGGGCGCGCCGGAGGGGACTCGGCACCCGCACACCGCACCGCATCACCTCGCTGGAACCGCGGGTCGGGCGACGACTTCCTCCGGGCCGGAACGTCGGAACGGCCGGGGAGCGGTACGAGGGGGTGAGCATCGGCCGGAAGCAAGTAACGGCGAGGGCCCGGACATTCGTCAAGGCCGGCCCATTTCCACCGGCGGGCGGACAACTGACAGCCGCTGGCAGTTGCACGGACGAGGTCGCGCACGCCGTCCGGGGCCACTGCCGTGCCGCTGCCGACCGGACCGGCCGGGCGCCCTTCACCTGCGGGCGGAAACGGCGAGCATAGGGGAATTCCCCCGCGAATTCCATCGGCGTGCACCGCACCCCCGCCGCTCGATCCGACGGCCCTTGACAGCGCCTCGGCCCGTGATGAGTCTGGGCCGAATGGATGAGCCGGTCTTTTCGCTTGGCAACGTTCGCGACGATCCGCTCTGGCATTCCGACGACTGGGCCGCATTCAGCCGGTTCTGGGAGGATCTGCCACTCGACGCACACATGGGGGACGGGGGGACGTATCGGCGCCGGAAATACGCCACGATCTCGCACGACCTCGACGGCGGCGCGGTCCGGCGACTCGACCACGAGGGCTTTCTGCAGAGCAAGGCGATCAACCGGCTGAACGGCGGCGTCGTCCGCCGGTTCGAGCCGGTCGACCCCGGGCTGCTGGACACCGTCGTGGTCCGCCGGCTGCTGGACCGCTTCGCCGGGCACATCGCCCGGACCGCGCCCGGTGACCGGCCGGCGCCCGCGATCCGCCGGGTGAACATCCACCAGCACCGGATCACCGCGTCCGGGACGGAGCCCGGGAACCCGACCCCGGAGGGCCTCCACCGGGACGGCGTGGAGCACATCGTCATGATGCTGGTCGCGCGCCGGGGCGTCTCCGGCGGGTCCAGCACCCTGTACGACAACTCCGGCACGCCGGTGCTCACCCACACCCTGACCGAGCCGGGCGAGTTCATCTTCCTGGACGACCGCACCTGCCTGCACTCCGCGTCGCCGGTACGGCCGGCCCCACCGGCCGTCGAAGGGCACCGCGACATGTTCTTCCTCGAGTTCTGCTGACCCAGCGCCCCGCGCCTTCGACGCCCTGCCCTCGAAGCCCTGTCGACGGAGACCGAAGCCATGAGCCCCGCACACCCCACGCCCGCCCCCACCACCGAGCTCGTCCGCGGGATCTGGTGCGAAGTCCTCGAACTGGACCGGGTCGACGACGAGGAGAGCTTCTTCGCCCTCAGCGGCAGGTCCGTGGACGCGCTCCGGCTGGTCAACCGGATCCGGAGCGTCTTCGGGCTGGCGATCAGCGTCCGGACCGTGATCGAGGCGCCGACGGTGTCCCGGCTGACGGAGGCCCTCCGGTCGGCGCCGCCCGCCCCGCCCCGGCCGAGCCTGACGGAGGGCGGCCGGGCCTGAGCGGCCGCCGACCGCAGACGAGCACCACCGACGGGGGAAACAGGAATGGACATCGATCACTTCGGCGCGCCCGGACGCTCCGGCCTGGGCCGCGCCTACCGCGAGCACCTGGCCCGCGAGGGGGTCCGGGCGGAGGACCTGACCCGGGAGGCCGACGGGAACCGGCTGCTGCGGATCACCTACCGCGGGCAGTTCCTCCCCGCGCCGCTCTTCCTCTCCGCCACCGAACGGGCCGCGCTGGCGAAGGACCTGGGCACGGTCTACCGCCTGCTGACCGAACTGCCCGAGCGCAGCTTCGACGGTGACCCGGGCGCCCTGGCCGAGGCCCTCGGCGTGACGGCCCCGCAGGCGCGGCTCGCCCGCCGTGCCGCGTCCGGGCCGCCGTCGACACGGCTGGCCCGCGCGGACCTGTTCCGCGCCGCCGAGGGCTTCCGGCTGCTGGAGCTGAACATCTCCAGCGCCCTCGGCGGGGCGAACAACGCCCTGCTCAACCGGGCCCTGCTCGGCCACCCGGCACTGGCCCGGTTCGCCGCCGACCACGGGCTCGGCTACGTCGACACCGTGCAGCACCTCGTCGCGACCGTCCGGGCCGAGTGCGGTCCGCCGCACGAGCGACCGGTGGTGGCGCTGGCCGACTGGCCGACGAGGTTCGCCGCGTACGAGCTGTGGCTGCATGTCTTCGCGTCGCTCCTGGACGAGGCGGGGATCGAGGCCGTGCCCTGCCACGTGGGGGAGCTGGTCGAGCACTCGGGCCGGCTGGAGGTCCACGGCCGGCCGGTGGACGCCGTGCTGCGGATGTTCCTGATCGAACAGGTCCGCACCCCGCAGGACGAGGCCCTGCTGGAGCCGCTGCTGCGCACCGTCGAGTCGGGCGCGGTCCGGCTGATCAGCCGACTGGACGCCGAGCTCTACGGCAACAAGGGCGCTCTGGCCCTGCTGTCCGACGACCGCCACCTCGACGTCCTCGACGCCGCCGAGCGCGCCTGCCTGGACCGCCTCCTGCCGTGGACCCGCTTCCTGCGGCCGCGGGTCCGCCTGCCGGACGGCTCGACGGGCGACGTGGAGGCCTACGCCCGGGCCGAGCAACGGAACCTCGTCCTCAAGCCGGTGCTCTCCCACAGCGGCATCGGCGTCGTGCCCGGCTGGACCGTCCCGCCCGCGGAGTGGCTCGACCGCGTCCGACGGGCGGTCGGCGGACCGTACGTCCTGCAGCGGCGGGTGACGCCGGTCCCCGACGTGTTCCCGGCGACGGACGGCGGCGAGCGGGCGTTCCACGTGAACTGGGGGGTGTTCGTCACCGACCCGTCGGTCACCGGCTCGGACGGGTACGGCGGCTGCTACCTGCGGGCGAGCACCGACCCGCAGGCCGGAGTGATCAAGGAGGCCGCGGGCGGGTGGGTCGGCTGCGTGTTCCACCAGGAGGCCTCCCCGGGCGGCGACGCGGCCGACCGGCACTGATCGGCCCGGGCAACCATTCGCATTTTATTCCCCCAACACGCCGAGATCTTCCCGTGATATCTCCGGACCCGCGCAACCCGCGCGATTCGCCCGAACTCGACCGGCCGGATCATGCCGGTTTGGCGGCGAAATTTGCTGGGTATCCGTCGCCACTCCCGGCCGACGCCGCCCACCAGCGCAAATCACGTCCGGCGCCGCCCGGCGTCGATCTCTCTTGACATGCCTATGCCCCGCAAATACGCTCCGATAAGGAGGTGAATCACGCCCGGAGGCCCCGGAAGTTGCCTCACTTTTGCCGCAGGTCGCCCCAACCGACTTACGGCCGCATTCGGGCAGAATAAACCACCGATTAACGTCCCCTGCGGTTTCCACTCGTCCTGTGAAGGTGAAATTGCTCAGCGAAGGGCGTTCGACCCCCACGACAGACAGTGCCGTACTGATCGCTCGCCGTTCCTGGAACATGACGGTGGAGACCGTCCGGATCGACCGGCTCCGGCCGGCCGACTCCCCCCGACTCGACGGCGAGGACCCCGACCACATCCGACTCCTGGCCGAATCCGACGCCGCCCTCCCGCCGATCCTGGTGCACCGCGGATCGATGCGGGTCATCGACGGGATGCACCGGCTGAGGGTGGCCCAGTCCCGCGGTGACTCCGAGGTACCCGTCAAGTACTTCGACGGCACCGAGTTGGAGGCGTTCATCCGCGCCGTCCAGCTGAACGTGACCCACGGACTGCCGCTCTCCCTCTCCGACCGCGAGTCCGCCGCCACCCGCATCCTCGCCTCCGGCGGCAGCTGGTCGGACCGGGCGATCGCCCGGATGACCGGCCTAAGCGCCCCCACCGTGGCCCGGATCCGAGCCCGCTCGCGACCCGACCACCGGCCCGAGGACCAGGCCAGGATCGGTCGCGACGGACGGGTCCGTCCCCTGAACAGCTCGGCCGGCCGGCTGCGCGCCGGCGAGATCATCAGTGCCGAGCCGCACCTGAGCCTGCGCGAGATCGCCAAGCGCGCCGGGATCTCCGTGGGGACCGCCCGGGACGTCCGCAACCGCCTCGGCCGCGGCGAGGGCCCCCTTCCGGCCAGGTTCCTACCCGGCTCGCGCCCGACCACCGGCGCCGCGGCCGGACCGCTCGACCGGACCGCGGCCCCCGCCACCGGCCCCGACCCGATGGACGGGTCCTACGTCTCCGACCTGACCAGCCTGCAGAAGGACCCGTCGCTGCGCCTGACCGGCAGCGGCCGGTTCCTGCTCCGCTGGCTCAGCTTCCACGCCATCAGCCAGGAGAAGCGCGCCAGTCTCATCAGATCGCTACCGGCCCACAACAAGGCCCGCATCGCCTACATGGCGAAATGCTGCAGCCGCTGGTGGGCCGAATTCGCCGACGACGTGGAACAACAGCAGGAGTGCCGGGACATTCCGAGGACCGGCTGACCCGGCCCGACGGGCGTCCGGAAACAGACCACCGCGCGGCTCCGAAGTCGGAGCCGCGCGGTGGTCGTCGTACGCGCGGTGCTCGTCGTACGCGCGGTGCTCGTCGTACGCGCGGCCGGCGTGAGGGTCGCCCGCGCCCGACGGCTCCCGCCACCCGGGGTCGACGGGCCCGTCCGCCTACTTGCGGCGGCTGAAGATCCGCTTCGCGGCGTAGATGATCCCGAAGATCAGGAGCGCGAAGAACAGCACGATCAGGATGATCACGACCAGCAGGAACTTGCCCAGCTTGGCGAAGAAGCCCTTCTTCTTCTTGTCGTCCTTGGCCGCGAGGTGCGCGGCGTCGGCGCTCGACGGGGCGACGGACGAGGCGACCGACCGGGCACCCTGGGCGGCGGTGCCCGCGGCCGGGGCGGCGGGGGCGGGCGCGGCGGCCGCGACGGTTCGGGGTGCGGCCACCGCCGTCGCGCTCGACGCCGCGGCGGTCAGGCCGACGGCGGCCAGCAGTGCCACCAGGGCGCCGGCTATCGAACGTGCGATCCGGTGAGTCATCGTGCTCCTCGTACGGGTTCGGGGCTGCGCGGGCGAGCCCGGTCAGCCAATTCTCATGGTCTGACCAGGTGGTTTTCTCATCCGCGCCTAGTATGCTCCACTGAAGTTCTACAGCGGTGTAAAAGTTTAGCGACGGGCCCCGCCCGGATCGGCTCCGGCCCCGAGCCACGCGAGCCCACCGCTCCGACGGGGGTTCCGTGGCAACTGTGGAGGATGACGACGTGCCTGGCCGCAAGGGTTCCCCTGACGCCGAAATTTCGCCGCGCCGGGCGGGCGGACGCCGGGCGGCGGGCCGAAACGCCGCTCCGAACCGGGGCGAGAAGGACACAGCAGACATAGCGGACGGCCGCCCGGCGGGCCGAGCGAAGAAGAAGCCCAAGCGCAGCACCAAGGAGAAGGTCCTCTGGGTGACCGCCGGCTGCACCGCGCTCGTGCTCCTCGGCGGCGGCGCCCTCTACTACCGCCTGAACAGCAACCTCTCCACCTTCGACCGCGACGCCGTCAGCAAGGACCGTCCGGACGCCGCGGCCCCCGACGCCCAGGGCCGTACCCCCGTGAACGTCCTGCTGATCGGCTCGGACAGCCGCGGCAACGGCAACAGCGACCTCGGCGGCGGCGGGGACGGCGGCGCCCGGTCGGACACCGCGATCCTGCTGCACGTCTACGCCGACCACAAGCACGCCGTCGGCATCTCGATCCCCCGCGACTCCCTGGTCACGATCCCGTCGTGCAAGCTGCCCAACGGCAAGTGGACCAAGGAACAGACCAATGCGATGTTCAACAGCGCCTTCTCGGTGGGCGACACCGCGCAGGGCAACCCGGCCTGCACCCAGAACGCCGTCGAGAAGCTCACCAACCTGCGCGTCGACCACACCATCGTGGTGGACTTCAACGGCTTCGCCTCGATGACCAAGGCGGTCGGCGGCGTCGAGGTCTGCCTGCCGAACGACATCCACGAGGGCGACCTCAACCCCAACCTGGGCCACAAGGGCAAACTGATCTTCGCCAAGGGCAAGCAGAAGGTCGAGGGCCAGGCCGCACTCGACTACGTCCGGGTCCGCCACGGCATCGGCGACGGCTCCGACATCGGCCGCACCAAGCGCCAGCAGGCCTTCCTGTCCTCCCTCATCAAGCAGGTCAAATCCCGCGGCATGGACCCGACCACCCTGCTGCCGCTCGCCGACGCGGCCACCAAGTCGCTGACCGTCGACCCCGACCTCGGCTCGGCCGCCAAGCTGCTCGACTTCACCATGTCCCTCAAGGACGTGGACCTGCACGACGTGAAGTTCCTGACCACGCCGTGGCGCTACGAAGGACCGCGGGTCGCCCTGGTCCACCCCGACGTGGACCAGCTGTGGGCCGCCCTCAAGGCCGACCGCACCATCGACGGCCAGGACGCGAGCGCACCCGCTGCCGGCTCCACCCCCACCGCCGAGGCCACGCCGACCCCGACCGCCACCCCGGACGCCAAGGCCGCCGAGATCAAGGTCTCCGTACTCAACGGCACCGGCGAGGCCGGGCTCGGCGGCAAGGCCGCGGAAGCCGTCAAGGGCGCCGGGTACACCGTCACCACCGTCGGCAACGCGACCGGCAAGGCCCGCACCACCACCGTCGTCGAGTACGGCACCGGCGAGCGCGGTTCGGCCGAGGCGGTCGCCAAGCTGTTCCCGGGCGCGAGCGTCCAGCCCGGCAGCCGCGGCATCAGCGTCGTCCTCGGCCACGACTTCGCCGCCGCCAACCCGGCGACCGCCGCCGCGGGCGCCACCCCGGCGCCGCTGCCCACCAGCGTCAGCGGCACCGCCCGCTCGGCGGACGACGACCCCTGCGCCAACGTCTCGTACGGCTGAGCCCGCGGGCCCACCCCGCGCACACGGCCCGCCCGTCACACGACGGCGGGGCGCACCCGGACCGACCGGTCCCGGGAACGCCCCGCCACCCGCACCCTCGACCGCGTCAGCGTCTCGCCCCGCAGGACGGGCAGAACGCGGCACCGTCCGGGACGTCCCGGTGGCAGCCCGTGCACTGGACGGGCTGTGCCAGGCGGAAGCCGCAGCCCGGACAGAACGGCGTGCCGTGCGTCTCGGTCCGGCACTGCGGGCAGACCAGCTGACGCGGCGTGTTGACGTCGAACCCGGCACCGGACTGCTGACCGGCCTTGTACGCACGGTCGGTGACCGCGTCGTTGAGGCCTCGGTGCTGCGCCGCCTGCGCCTCGGCCGCGGTGTCCGGCGCACAGTTGAAGCAGAGGCCCTGCGCCGGGTCGAAGCAGCGGCCGCAGACGTAGTGGGTGCACCGGGCGCAGCGGTTGAAGTGCGTCTGGGCGTTGGCGATCGCGCGCTGGAAGGCCTCGTCCCGCGAGGTGCCCCAGGTGTGGCCGGCCAGGCCGTCGGCGGCGTTGCTGATGGTGTTGGCGCTGCCGCCGATGAGGTTCCAGGCCGCGCTGACGCCCTTGCCTATCCATCCGGCCACCTGACCGGTCCGGAACGCCTCGAAC
Source organism: Kitasatospora sp. NPDC048545 (assembly GCF_040651155.1). Taxonomy (NCBI): domain Bacteria; kingdom Bacillati; phylum Actinomycetota; class Actinomycetes; order Kitasatosporales; family Streptomycetaceae; genus Kitasatospora; species Kitasatospora sp. NPDC048545. The sequence goes on along the minus strand of NZ_JBEZIQ010000044.1, from coordinate 20,020 downwards.
GGTGAACGCCAGGTGTCCGAGCAGCGGTAGCAGTAGAACTCGAACTGGAAGCCCGCGCCGGTGCCGTGCTGCTCGCACAGGTCGCGGTAGTTGTTGCTGAAGTAGATCTCCGAACTCACGTCGTCCTCGGTCCGTGAAGTGGCCTGTCGGCGGTCGCTCCCAGGGACGACCGGGCGTCCCGAACGGTTCCTCCGCATTCCCCGGCCCGAACGCTCACATCCCCGACACCGGCAGCAGCAACACCCGTGCCGGGTCGAACCGTTCCCAGCACGCGGGCCGACCGCTGCGGCCGACCCGCAGGCGGCACCAGCGCCGTCCGGCCGCGTCCTGCCACCAGCCGCTGATCCGGCCGAGTGCCCAGCTGCCGTCGCCGAGGTCCACCTCCACCGGCTGGTACACCCACCGGACGTCGTGCTCCGCCGGGTCCACCCGGCCGTCCCGGGGCTCCGGAGCGTCCACGACCTCGTGGCCCTCCCGGGCCTCGCGGCCCTCCCGGTCGGTCCGACACTCCCCGTCGACCGGGCCCTCACGGCCGACCCGGTCCGCGGTCTCCCCGGCGCTCCGGGGACCGCACTGACTCTCCATCACGGCTCCGCCTCCCGACCCGGCCTCGGTCGCGGCGGTCACCCGGTGCGGGGCGGCCGTCGCGACCGGGGGTGCAGCACACCTCCTGGACTCTACAGGCGTGTAGAGAACGGCGGGAGGGGTTCCGCCGAAGCCGATCGACCCGATCCGGCCGTGGCAGGGCCGGACCGGGTCGGGTCGGGTCGGGTCGGGTCAGGATGATCAGGTCGGATCGGGTCAGGACGGATCAAGATGGACCGGGCCAGGACGGTCCCACCGGGTCCGGCCGCTTCGGGCCGGACCGTTCCGGCTCGGGCTCAGCGTCCCTTGCGGGCAGCCCGTCGACGCCGCCACAGCGCCACCGGCACGACCCCGGCCAGCGCGAGCGCCGCCGGCGCCGGCGGGGCCTCGACCGGGGCTCCGGCCGCCCCGGCCGGCACCTTGTCGAAGGTGTCCGGCACCGGCAGGGTGGACCAGTCCGACAGCGGCCACGCCACCACGAAGGCCCGGCCGACCACGTTGTCCACCGGCACGAAGCCGTCCCCGGTCACGTTGTGGTGCCAGCGGGAGTCCCGCGAGTTGTTGCGGTGGTCGCCCATCACCCAGAGCTTGCCCTTGGGCACGGTGATGGTGCCGACCGGGTCGTTGTCGCACGGCGTCGAACCGGGGAACAGGTACGGCTCGTCCAGCGCGACGCCGTTCACCTTCACCGGGCCGCCCGCGTCGCACTGCACGGTGTCCCCGCCGACCGCGATCACCCGCTTGATCAGGTCCTTCTCGTCCGCCGAGGGCATCAGACCGACGGTGCTCAGCGCCCTCTGGACGGAACCCGTGAAGGAGTCGCCGTAGGACGTCGGCGCGCCCTCCAGCCAGCCGCCCGGGTCGCGGAAGACCACCACCTCCCCGCGCTCGGGCTTCGCGCCGAACCACGGGGTGAGCTTGTCCACCAGCACCCGGTCGCCGATGGCCAGGGTCTGCTCCATAGAGCCGGAGGGAATGGAGAAGGCCTGCACGAAGAAGGTCTTGATCCCGAGCGAGAGCAGCAGGGCGATCACCAGCAGGATCGGCAGCTCCTGCCAGAACGGGCGCTTCTTCCGCGGCTGCTTCGTCCCCTTGTCCGGTTCCTCCCCCGCGACCGGCCCCGGGGCCGCACCGGGGGGCGTGACCGGGCCCGGGCCGGGGGCCGCGTTCGGGGCCGTGGCCGGGCCCGCACCCGCACCCGGGCCTGCCCGGCCGTCCCCGGCCCGGTCGCACTCCCCGGCTCCGCCGCTCTCGCCGGACTCCGCGCTCTGCTGCACACTCATTTCCTCGGCCCCTCCCGACGGCCCGACGGGAGTCACCACGAAGACCCCCTGTCAGGAACGAACCTACCGAACAGAGGTTCCCGGGCGCGCCCTGACGTGCATGCGCTCGCCCTGCGGCCCGAAGAGGCTGAGGAACTCCACCGGCTGCGACCCCGCGTTGCCGAACGCGTGCGGGGTGCGGGTGTCGAACTCGGCGGCCTCACCGGCCGTCAGCACCAGGTCGCGGGAGCCGAGCACCAGCCGCAGCCGGCCGGACAGCACGTACAACCACTCGTAGCCCTCGTGGACCTTCAGCTCCGGCTCGGGCTCGGTGTTCCGGCCGGGCGGCAGGATGTGCTTGAACGCGTGCATCCCGCCCAGGTGACGGGTGAGCGGAATGATCGTCTGACCGTTCCTGGTCACCGGGCGCGGGTGGATCCTCGGATCTCCGGTGGCCGGGGCGCCGACCAACTCGTCCAGCGGCACCCGGTACTCCCGGGCCAACGGCAACAACAGCTCCAGGGTCGGCTTGCGCTGTCCGGACTCCAGCCGGGACAGGGTGCTGAGCGAGATGCCGGTCGCGGCGGCCAGTTTGGCGAGCGTGGTGCCGCGCTCCCGCCGCAGGGCCCGCAGCCGGAGGCCCACCGTGGTGAGGACGTTCTCGAACTCTTCGTCGACCATGTCTGCCATGTGCCGGTACGGCAAGGGTGTTTGTCAATCCGGCACCTGGGTGAGGCCGCCTCCGCGCGCCCCTCCCGGCGGGGCTCTCCCGGCGCAGCCCACCCGGTCGAGCCCTCCCCCGTGGTCACCCGCCTCCGCACCCCGGCCGGCCGACCGGCCCCGGGAGCCTGGGAGCCCGGCACGACCGGTCAGGGCCGGCCGGACCGCCACACCAGGAACCCGTGCTCGTGCACCCACTGCCCGAACGGGTCGAACCAGTCGGTGAAGGCGAACAGCAGCACGCTCACCCCTCCGCCCAGCAGCAGGCCGATCGCCACCGCCGCCACCACGATCCGTACGACCGCCCGCACCACCCGGATCTCCTCCCTCGTCGGGTGGGAAGGCTGCCCGGCAACACCGGCGCTACCACCGAACGTCGTTGGAACGAGGCCGAGTTGTCACCGGCCGGTGAGGGTCCGCAACGGTCGGCACGGGGCCGGCAGGCCGGCGTCCGGCGGGCCGCCGGGCGGACATCCGGCAGGCGACGGGGCGGACGTCCGACAGGCGACGGTCAGCGGTGGCCGGGGCGTCCGGACTACCGGTACTCGCGCAGCCGGGGCCGCACCCCGATCGCGGTCAGGGCGAGCGCTACCGCCAGCGCGCCCGCCGCCAGGGCCGCTGTGGTGCCGTCCAGGTCGCCGTCGGTCTCGGCGACCGCCCGGTCCATCGCTCCGGAGTTGATCGCGATGGTGTCCCCGATCGCGTTGCCCAACTGCTCGAAGTCGTAGTTGGACTGCCCCTTCGAGAGCCCGGTGTCGAGCGTGACGGCTTCCTTGACCTTCCCCGCCGCGCGCAGCTCGCGGATCTTGCGGTCGGTCAGCTGGTACTGCTGGAAGGTGTCCAGCACGTGCTCGGCGGCGTCCCGCTCGCCGGGGAAGGTGATGTTGTGCAGTTCGCTGCCGAGGTAGCCGCCGAAGGGGATCACCGCGTGGTCGGCGCGGTGCCGCGCGGCGTCATCGGCCAGCCGGGTGTTGTAGTCCGCCAGGGTCGCGCCCTCGATGCGGGCGATCGCCTGGGTCTGCTCGACGAAGGTCTGCTCGTACGCGGCGGCGCGGGTCGGGTCGATGAGGTACCGGCTCTCGTCGGCGTTCATGTCGAACGCGACGGCGCGGGCCCGGCTGAGCGCTGCCACCGAGTCGTAGGCGTTGCTCTTGGCGGTCACCAGGTGGTCCTCGGCCCGGCCCGTCAGGTTCAGCCCGATCACCAGCGCCACGCCGGTCAGCAGCGTGACGGCGGCCAGCGCCGGGTTGACCACCCGGCGGAATCGCAGCGCCAGGGCCCGCTGGAGCCCCAGCAGCACGGAGAGTGTGACCAGGCCGACGGCGAGCAGCCACCACCGGCCGCTGCCCAGGGCATCGCGCTGCTGCTGGTAGACGCGTCCGACGGAGGCGTCGTTGGCGACGGTGACGCGGTCGGCCGCGGGCAGCAGCTGCTGGCGCAGCAGGTCGGTGGCCTGCCGGTAGGCCTCCAGTGCGGCCGGCGAGGGTTGGCCGGCGGGCGCCCCGGCCTGGTCCTCCAGCAGCTGCGCCCGGGCCACCAGGGCCTCGTAGCTGCCGAGCCGGTCGAGCACCAGTCGGACGGCACGTTGTCCGGCCGGGTCGTCGGCTGCCGCGCGGGCGACCTGCTGGAGGTCGTCGTCGGCCTGGGCGCGGCGCTGCTCGTAGGTGTCCAGGGTCTGCTTGCGCAGCGTCGTGTAGTCGGGGTCGGCGCCTACCAGGAGCAGGTCGGCAGCCTGGGCGTCCATGTCGCTGAGCGCGAAGTAGAGGTCGGCGGCGCGGGTGGCCTGTGGGGCGGCCCGGTGGCCGATGGCGTCGGTGCCGTCGCGGGCCCCGGCGAGCACGACGGTGGCGGTGGCGCCCAGGCCGAGCAGAGTGGCCAGGCTCAGCGCGGTGAGGCCGCGCACCAGGCGCGGGGTGGTCCAGTGCGCACGGCTGCCGACCGTCCGGAGGTGGCGGCCGAGGCCACCGAAACCGCCGGAACGGACCGGAGCGCCGGGCGGAGCGGGGTCCGCCCCCTCCGACGCCACCTCCGGGGCCTGTTCCTGCGAAGTGGCCGTCCTGCGCTCCGTGGAGGTCGTCATGACCGCACGTCCCTTTCCCCCGTGGCACGGTCTGCCGGGACGTCCGGACACCGGATGATCCGGGCACACCGGATGGACCGGGCGCGCACCGAACGGACCCGAACGCAGAACCGTTTCTCTCTGCCGCTCTCTCTTCCGCCGCGCGACACTAGTGCCGCGGCATCCGCCGCACGGCGCCCCTGACGCCTCCTTGACGCCGCCGGGCACTTTTCTTGACGTTTCCTTAGCGACCGGCTCCGGTGCCCGGCGATCACCGGACCGCGCCGGACGCGTCCGACACCCCGCCACCGCGAGGCCGACCACAGCCCCGACCTCGACCTCGACCTCGACCTCGACCTCGACCTCGACCGGACGTCAACAGCGCCCGGGGCGCCCGGCGTTCGTCCAGGTGAAGCAATTACGCAGCTCCGCCCGCGCCACTACGCTACGTGTCATGACTTCTTCGGAGAGGGCCCCAGGGCGGGGCACGGCGGTGGTGATCGGCGGCGGGCTGGCCGGCCTGGTGGCGGCGTGGGCGCTGCGCGGCCACGCCGAGCGGATCGTCGTGGTGGAGCGGGACCGCTACCCGGCGGAAGCCGCGTTCCGGGCGGGGGTGCCGCAGGGCCGGCACGCGCACCTGGTGCTGGAGGCCGGGCACCGGGCGCTCGAGGAGATGATGCCCGGGATCAAGCAGGAACTGATGGCCGCGGGCGCGCTGCGGGTGACCACCTCGGAGGTCAAGTGGCTCAGCTCCGCCGGGTGGATGGCGGAGTACCCGGCACGGATGGCCTTCCTCTCGTGCACGCGCCCGGTGTTGGACCAGCTCGTCCTGGAGCGGGTCCGCACCGAGTCCACGATCGAGTTCCTGGAGGGCACCGACGTGGTCGGCCTGCTCGGCTCGGCCGCGGCGGTGACCGGGGTGAAGGTCCGCGAGCGGGGCCCGGAACGCGGTGACGTCCGCGACGTCCACGCCGAGTTGGTGGTGGACGCGGCGGGCCGCTCGACCTCGGTTCCGACGTGGCTGACGGAACTGGGCTGCCGCCCGGTGCCCGAGGAGCGGGTCGACGCGGGCGTCGCCTACACCTCCCGGCTGTTCCACCGCCCGGCCGGCGTCGACCTCGGCGGCCAGGCGGTCTACCTGCAGACCAAGGCCCCGGACGCGCCCCGGATGGGCGTCCTGCTCCCGGTCGAGGGCGACCGCTGGATCGTCAGCCTCGCCGGGATGCGCGGCGCCGAACCGGAGCCGGGCGAGGAGGGCTTCACCAAGCACCTGACCGGACTGCGCGACCCGCTGCTCCGCGAGGCACTGCGGAACGCCGAGCCGGCGGGCGAGGTGCGCGGCTTCCTCCCCGGCCCGGGCGTGCGGCGACACTACGAACGCAGTTCCCCGGACGGGCTGGTGGTGGTCGGCGACGCCGCCAGCACCTTCAACCCGGTGTACGGCCAGGGGGTCACCGTCGCCCTGTTCTGCGCCCAGGCACTGCGCCGCACCGCGCTGCGCCACGGCGGGATCGGCCACGCCGCGGCCCGGGACGCACGGCGTGCCGTCGCCGCGGCGTCCAAGAACCCGTGGGTGATGTCCAGCTCCGAGGACGCCCGCTTCGCCTCCACCACGGGCGCGCCGTCCGGCACCCTGCTCAAGCTCCAGCACCGATTCCTGGACAAGGTGCTGACCGGCGCCACCCGCGACCCGCTGGTCACCGCGGCCTTCCACGAGGTGATGTCCCTGGTGGAACCGCCCACCCTGCTGTTCCGCCCGTCGGTGCTCAGCGCGGTCCTGCGGGGCTGAGCCGGGCCGCCGGTTCGGATCCACCGGCCGCACCGGTCGGAGCAGTTGCCGGGCCGGTCGGAGCAGTTTCCGCGCCGGCAGTGCCGGCCGGGCCGGGCGGACCAGCCTGGTCGGCCGAGCCGGGCGGGCCAGTTGCCGGGACGAGCGAGCCGGTGCACCCTCCAACCCTCGCGGCCCGGCGCGCTGTTGTACCGTCCAACCATGATCGGCTCCGTCCCGGTACGCCTTGCGACCTTCAACGTCCTGCACGGGCGGCAGCTCCTGGACGACGGCCGCCAGGCGACGCAGGCCTCCGACACCGTCACCGTGCACCCGCTCGTCGACGCCGTCGCGTCCCTGGACGCCGACGTGGTGGCGTTACAGGAGCTCGACCGCTTCCAGCTGCGGTCGGGCCGGGTGGACCAGGCCCGGGCCCTCGCCGAGGCGACCGGCGCCGTGGACTGGCGCTACGCCTCGGCGTTCCACGCCCGTGCGGTGCCGGGCCGGAGCTGGGCCCGCGACCGGTCCGAACCGGGAATGCGGGTGTACGGCCCGCCGGGCACGGGGCACGACGGAGGGGCTCCCTCGCACGGCATCGCGCTGCTGTCCAGGCTGCCGGTCCTGAGCTGGCGGGCCCGGCGGTTCGGCGCGCCTCCGGTCGCCGTGCCGCTGCCGGTGGCCGGGCGGGCGGGCCTCACGGTGATCCGCGACCATCCGCGCGTGGCACTGGCCGCCGTCCTGCGGGGGCCGCGCGGCCCGTTCACGGCGGTGGCGCTGCACCTGTCCTTCGTCCCGGGCTGGAACGTGCGCCAACTCCTCGCCGTGCAGGGCTGGATCGCCGGCCTGCCCCGGCCGCATCTCCTGCTGGGCGACTTCAACATCGTCGGCGCCGTTCCCGCGGCCACCCTCGGCGCAGCCGGGCTCCTCCCCTCGTCGAGGCCCTCGACGCCCCGGTCCGCCGTCCCGCCCACGCGGTCCGGCTGGCGCCGGCTGGCCCGCGTCCGCACCTTTCCGTCGCACCGCCCACTGGTGCAGCTCGACCACGTCCTCGCCGCCGGGCTCGGCGCGCACCAGCCGGTTTCGGTGCGGGCGCCCAGGATGCCGATCTCGGACCACCGGCCCGTGGTGGTCGAGCTGGACCTGTGATCCCGTCGAGGTGCGGCCCGCCCTGTCCCACCCGACGACCGGCCTCGCCCGGCCCGTCCGCCGGGCGCGCGGGAGGGCCCCCGTCCACCGGGCGCGCGGGAGCGCCCGTCAGCGGTGGCCCAGCACGTTGACCACCCGTCCGCTGGGGTCGCGGACGAAGAACCGCCGCACGCCCCACTCCTCGTCCTGCAAGGGGTGGACGATCTCCGCACCGCTCTCCCGCACGGCCGCGTAGGCCGCGTCCACGTCGTCCACCTCGACGCTCAGGTCGGGGACGACCGACGCGGTCCTGTCCTCGGCCATGACGCTGATCTGCGCCGCCGGGCTGGACGGGGAGGCGAGCGTCATGATCCAGCCGTGGTTCATGACCTCCTCGAAGCCCAGCAGGCCGTAGAACTCCCGGCTCTCCTGCACGGCCTGCGACCGGATGTTGGGCACGACACGGCGAACGGCCATCGACGACTCCAGACGAAAGCGAACCTGTCCTGTCCCCCAGGAGTACCAGGGCGACCCGCCCCGGGGCGCATCACCCGGATACGTACCCCCGACGACTTCCCTGGTTCACCGACGCCGAGGACTGATCCCTGCCACTCGCAACACAGGTAGCTGCTCGACCCGCCCGGGTGTCGGGTGGGCGACGGCTCCGCTACCGGTTTCGGTCCGGTGCCGCCCTGTCGGGCCGGCCGGGGTGACGACGGCGAACCCGCCGGCCGGCAGACCATGCGGCCTGCCTCCCGATCCGTCCCGGATCCCCCGCAGCACGACCACTGGGCCGCGGTTCCGCGCACCGCGAACCGCGAACCGCATGCGTCGCGCTTGCGTGCCTCCGCGCGAGTGGGACTCGGAGTCGTAGGGATTCTCGCCACCTCACTTGTCGGAACCCTGACAGCAAGTCTGCTGATCCGATGAAAGGAATCCATTCGTGTCACCTGAGAGAATCCCGCAGGGAATCCCACGCCGCGTCCTGGCCACCGGCGTCTCGCTCTGTCTGGCCTCGGCGTCGCTCGCGCTCCTACCTGCCCAGGCCCGGGCGGGCGACGCCCCGGCTGCAGCGCGGTCGAACCGGGCGGTGTCCCTCGCGCCGTTGACCGTCGTCGACGCGACCGGATCGGCCATGAGCACCGGTGGCAGGGAGCCCTCCATCACGGTCGACCCCTCCAATCCAAACCGGATCGCCATCACCCGGTTCGACACGACGTGGAACGGCGGCACCGCCGCCGATCTGCTCTACTCCGTCGACGGTGGCAGCACCTGGACCAACTACGCGTCCATCCCCCCACCGCCCGGCCTCGCCGACGCCGGCGCCCTCGCACCGGCCGACCAGAGCATCGACTTCGGCCGCGACGGAACGCTCTACGGCGCCTTCCTCACCTGCACGCTCAACACCGCCATGAACGGCTGCACCGGCGCCAGGGTGGTCACCGGCTCGACCAGCGACCCGACCAGCCCCGCCTCCTGGGCCTGGAGACCCGACGCCACCACCGGCACACAGATCACCAGCGGCAACCGGGTCTTCGCCGACCAGCCCTGGCTGCGGGTGAACCGCGACCGGGACCACGCGGACCAGGACGACGTCTACGTCTCGTACGAGGACCTCCGCAGCACGCCCGCAGAGGCGCGCGTCGCGGTCTCCCACAACGCCCACCCGGTGAACATCACCCAGGACCAGTCGCCGGGCCCCGTCGTCACCGACACCAACACCAGCGGGGCCATCCGTCTTGCGACCGACCCGAGGAACGGCGCGGTCTACGCCCTCTTCCAGACCCAGACCACCCCCGGGACCCTCGGCGATCCGCAGAACATCACCTACCGGATCAACCGGTCGACCGACGGCGGGGCGACCTGGCCGCTGGGCCCGACGGGGCAGGGCCTCGCCGTGGCCACGGCCGACACCCACCAGGGCGTCACGTACAAGTTCGGCACGGTCAACGCGCTGCTCGGCGGCATCGACCACGCCGCCGTCGACCCGTCCAACGGCGACGTGTACGTGGCCTACGGCGCGGACGTCTCGGGCAACAACCAGATCAGGATGCGACGGCTCACCGACGACGGCCACGGCAGCCTCACCGTCGGTACGGAATACAACGTGTCCGCCTCGACCAACGCGGCGCTCCCCTCGGTCGCGGTGCTCGACGACGGCACGGTCGGTGTCCTGTACACCACCTACGAGGGCATGAACGGCAACGGCTTCCCGACCTTCGCCGCGCATCTCGCCAGGAGCGTCGACCACGGCGTCACCTTCACCGACCAGGTCCTGAGGACGTTCCAGTCGGACTTCACCAACGACGGCACCGCGTACCAACGCGTCCTCGGCGACTACCAGGTCCTCAGAGCGGTCGGCAACCGCTTCTACGGCGCGTTCCCCGGCAACGACAACGGGGCGACCCCGCCCCTGCCGGCGCCGCCGATCCACGCGATGTTCTTCACGACCGTCCCGCAGACCACCACGACCACGTCGGCCTCCTCGGCCAACCCCTCGGTGTACGGCCAGCCGGTGACCTTCACCGCGACGGTCGCGCCCGTACCCGACGGCGGCACGGTGAGCTTCCGGGTCGACGGCAGCCCGCTCGGCGGACCGGTACCGGTGGACACCACGACCGGGCAGGCGACCTCGGCCGCCATCGCCACCCTGAGCCCGGGCCCGCACACCGTGGACGCCGTCTACGGGGGCAACGGTGACTTCGCGTCCAGTACCGCCACGACGCTCGTCCAGACGGTCAACCAGGCGCCGGTCACCACGACCCTGGTGTCCTCCGGCCCGTCGACAGCCGGCCAGAACGTCACCTTCACCGACACGGTCTGCCCCGCCGGCGGGAGCGCCGACCCGGCGACCCCGCCCAGCGGAACGGTGACCTTCCGCGACGGCGGCACGCCGCTCGGCACCGGAACGCTGTCGCCGGGCGGTGGCACCAACTGCGCCCAGACCCGGTTCGGCTGGGCCGACCTGCTCCCCGGAACGCACACCGTCACGGCCCAGTACAGCGGCGACGGCAACTACCTGGCGGGCCCGCTGGAGTCCGTCACGCAGACGGTCGGCTGCACCCGGACCATCACCGGGTCCGTCGCGGGCACGGTGGTCGCGGGCAGCGGCAGCACCTGCATCGTCGATGCCACGGTCAGCGGCACGGTGCAAGGTGCCTCCGGTGGCGCGCTGTTCGTCAGCAACTCCACGGTCAAGGGCAGCATCCTGTCCTCTGACGGCACCCGGCTCGGAGTCTGCGGCAGCACGATCACCGGTTCGGTCGCCGTCTCCCACGCCACCGGCTTCGTGGTGATCGGGGACCCGGGCGACGACGGTTGCGCGGGCAACCGGATCACCGGCCTGGTGTCACTGGCCGACAACCACAGCGGCGCCGAACTCATCGCCAACCACATCGGCGGCTCGGTCCAGGTGCAGGGCACGACCGGTACCGGCCCCTTCCCCGAGGACGACCGCGCCGAGATCGAGGGCAACACCATCCTCGGTTCGCTCTCCTGCTCCGGCAACGTCCCGCCACCGACCAACGGCGGACACCCCAACACCGTGACCGGCATCCGGACGGGCCAGTGCGCGAACCTCTGACCCCGAACTGAACCATGGAGAGGGACGGTTGCGTGGGAGGTCGGCCCGACTGGCCTCCCACGCCACGTCCGTCAGGCACTCCAGCCGATCGGCTTCCGCTCGACACCATCGAAAGACCCGCATGGTGTCCCAGGTCCGACGAACACCGCGAGGGTCCGACGAACGCCGCGAGAAGTGCACCCAACCCGCCCTGCCCCGAGACCGGAACCGGCCCCGGACGGGGCGCCGTCGGTGGTGTGGCGTTCGGTCGTCATGGTTAGAAGTACCCCTCGCGCTTGCGGTCCTCCATGGCGGCCTCGGACATCTTGTCGTCGGCCCGGGTGGCACCGCGCTCGGTGAGGCGGCTGGCGGCGATCTCGGCGATCACGTCCGCGATCGCGACGGCGTCGGAGTCGACGGTGCCGGTGCCGGTGCCGGTGCAGGACATGTCGCCGACCGTGCGGTAGCGCACCGGGCGGGTCTGGGTCGGCTCGTTCTCCTTGGGGCCGCCCCACTCGCTGGCGGTGAGCCACATGCCGCCCCGGGAGAACACCTCGCGTTCGTGGGCGTAGTAGATCTCCGGGAGCTCGATCTTCTCCCGCTCGATGTACTGCAGACGTCCAGCTCGGTCCAGTTGGAGAGCGGGAAGACCCGGACGTGCTCGCCGACGGCGTGCTTGCCGTTGTAGAGGTTCCACAGTTCGGGGCGCTGGCGGCGCGGGTCCCAGGCGCCGAACTCGTCGCGCAGCGAGAAGACGCGCTCCTTGGCGCGGGCCTTCTCCTCGTCGCGGCGGCCGCCGCCGAAGACGGCGTCGAAGCGGTTGCTCTCGATCGCGTCCGCGAGCCTCCGTCAAGACAACCGCAGCCTACCGATCGCCGGCGCTGGCCACCGCCTCCGGGGCTGATGACGGCGCGGGCACGAGCCAGACTGGCAGTGCGTGGTCCACGGGTTGCGAGCGCTTCAGGGCTGATGAACAGGCGACAGGCTCCTGCACCATCCGCCGTCGCGGGCGCGACCGGGCGGGCCGGGGCGAGTGTCGGCACTTTCGCCCCGGTCCGCTCGTGGCGGCGGATGGGCTCAGTCCCGCGCCTCCAGGTACGTCAGGATCGCGCGGGCGATCTTCGCCACGGGTTGCGAGTCCATCAGGCCGTGGTGGGTGGCGTCCAGGTGGAGGTCGGTGATCGTGCCGTCGGTGTGCGGGGCCCAGGCCGAGGACGACGGGGTGCCCTCGGGCCGCTGCCTGGTAGCGGTGAAGAAGAGCACGTCCCCGGTGAAGCGGGCCGGCTCGAAGGAGCGCATCATCGCGACGTGCCGCTCCCATGCCTCACCCATGGCGAGGAGGTCCTGCGCCGAGAAGGAATTGAAGGAGCTCTCGACGAGTATCCGGATGACCTGTTCCCGGGTGAGCGGCGCCCCGCCGGGCGTGCCGTCCGGAGTACCGGCGGGTGCCTGGAACATCTGGAGGAATACCGCGAGGGTCTCCTGCTCGTCCCGTTCGGTGCCCTTGACCGTGTAGTCGGCGTACGGGTAGGCGTCGAGGATCGCAAGCAGGGAGACCTCCTCGCCCATCGCCTCCAGCGCGGTGGCCATGGCCTGGACGACGAGGCCGCCGAAGGAGTGGCCGAGCAGGTGGTAGGGCCCCTGCGGCTGGACCTCGCGGATGAGGGCGACATAGTCCGCCGCCATCTCCTCGACGGTCGCGGGCAGGCCGTCGGAGCGGGTCAGGCTGCGGGCCTGGAGGGCGTAGACGGGTCGGTCCGGCAGGTAGGGCAGGAAGCGGCTGTAGCCGAGGCCGACGCCGTAGCCCGCGTGAACGCAGAACAGCGGTGGCAGGGTGCCCCCACGACGCAGTGGCATCAGCTCGGCGAACTTCTCGCCCGACTCGGCGCCGGTCGCCAGCCGTTCGGAGAGCGCGGCCACGCTGGGGGCCTCGAACACGTCGCGCAGGGCGAGTTCCTGGTCCAGGCTCGCCCGGATGCGGCCGACGAGGCGGGTGGCCAGCAGGGAGTGGCCGCCGAGTTCGAAGAAGCTGTCGTCCACGCCGACCCTCGGCAGGCCGAGTACCTCCGCGAAGAGCGTCGCCAGCACCTCCTCCTGCGGGGTGCTCGGCTCACGGCCCGCACTGACGGGGCTCTCGGGGGCGGGCAGGGCTCGACGGTCGAGCTTGCCGTTGCCGGTCAGTGGGAGTTCGTCGATCACCACGAGCGCGGAGGGGACCATGTACTCGGGCAGGCGCTCGGCGAGATACCTCCGCAGCGCGTCGGTCGCCACCTCCCCCGCCGGGACGAGGTAGCCGACGAGGCGCTTGACTCCCGGCGTGTCCTCGCGGACGACGACCGCCGCCCGGCCGACCGCTGGGTGGGCGGCCAGGACGGCCTCGATCCCGCCCGGCTCGATCCGGAAACCGCGCAGCTTGACCTGCGTGTCCGCGCGGCCCGCGTACTCCAGCAGGCCGTCCGTGGACCGGCGCGCCAGGTCGCCGGTGCGATACATGCGCGCGCCGTCGGGGGCGAACGGGTCCGCGACGAACCGCTCGGCGGTGAGGCCCGGGCGTCCGGCGTAGCCGCGGGCCACGCCGGCGCCGGCCAGGTAGAGCTCTCCGACGCAGCCGGCGGGCACCGGGCGCAGGCCCGCATCGAGGACGTAGGCCCGCATGTCGTCCAGGGGGCGGCCGATCGGCAGGGCGTCCGAGGGTGCTGCGGAGACGGCGTGGGTGGCGGCGAAGGTCGTGGTCTCGGTGGGGCCGTAGCCGTTGACGACGGCGGTGCCGGGGCAGGCCGCGAGCACCTGGCCGACGGCGACGGGGGAGACCACGTCGCCGCCGGTCCAGACCTGGGCGACGCCGCGCAGGCAGCCGGGCTCCTCCTCGGCGACCAGGGCGAACAGTCCCGCCGTCAGCCACAGCGCGGTGACGCCGTGCTCGCCCACCATCCGCCGCACCGTGGACGCGGTGACCTCGCCCGCCGGGGCGAGGACCGCGCAACGACCGCCCAGCAGCGGCGCCCACAGCTCGAACGTCGACGCGTCGAAGGAGTGCGGCGAGTGCACCAGCACCCGCTCGAACGCCTCCCCGGCGAAGCGGGAGTCGGTGGCGAGCGCCACGACGTCGCGGTGGGTGACCGCGACGCCCTTCGGGCGGCCGGTGGACCCCGAGGTGTACATCACGTACGCCAACTGGCTCGGGTCGCACGGGCTCTGCGGCGCGTCGGTGCGCTGCTCCGTGCCGACCCGGACCACCGGGAGGCCCAGCTGCACCGCCTCCGCGCCGAGCGCCACGTCCGTGACGACCAGCGCGGCGCCGGTCTCGGCGACGATCGCCTCGCGGTGCGCCAGCGGGTACCTGGCGTCCAGCGGGACGAAGCAGCCGCCCGCCTTGAGGATGCCGAGGAGGGCCACGACAAGCTCGGGTGAGCGCTCCATGAGCACGGCGACGGCGCGCTCCGCCGTCACCCCCTCCGAACGCAGGCGCCAGGCCAGGGCGTTGGCGCGGGCGTCGAGCTCCGCGTACGTCCACGTCACACCGCCGTCGCCGACGAGCGCGACCGCGTCGGGCGCGCGTGTCGCCTGGGCGGCGAACAGCTCGGGCACGGAGCCGAGGCGGCGTTCGCGCGCGGTGCCGTTCCCGGCGTCCACGGCCTGCCGCGTCTCAGCCTCGTCGAGGACCGGCACGGTGGCGAGCGCCGTACCCGGCTCGTTCTCCAGGGCGTCGACCAGCGCGTCGAGTGTCGTGTGGAGCAGTCGGCAGACCCGTTCCGCCTCGATCGGGGCGAGGGCCTGGGCCGTGAGCCGGAAGCCCTTGCCGAGGTCGTCGACGGAGACCGTGAGCGGGTAGTTGGTGCGCTCCCGGCTCAGCAGCAACTCGATGCCCGCCGGCCCCTCCGGGCGACCGGACTCTCCCTCCCCACCGCTGTGACGGTAGTTCAGCAGCGAGGTGAACAGCGGAGCGGTGCCGTCGATGCCACTCGCGCGCTGCGCGAGGGTGAGCGGCGCGTGCTCGTGCACGAGCAGGTCCGCGAGCTGCCCGCGCATCGCCGCGAGCGCGTCGGTGACGCTGACGCCCGCGGTGCGGGCCCGGACGGGGAGGGTGTTGATGAAGAGCCCGGGGACCCGGTCCGCACCGGAGCCGCCGTTCATGCGGCCGAACAGGACGGTGCCGAAGACCACGTCCTCCCGGTTGGAGGTCGCGGCGGCCACGCGGGCCCAGGCGACGTGGAACACCGTCGCCGGGCTGACGCCGAGGCGGCGGGCCTGGCGGCGCAGCCGCCGGGCGAGCGGGTCGGCGAGGTGCAGCCGGGCCTCGGCGACCTCGGCCGCGTCGCCGCGCACGTCGAGCAGGCCGAACGGGGCGGTCGGCTCGGTGACGTCGCCGAGCAACTCGGCGAAGAACCGCTCGTGCTCCTCGCGGGTGACGCGCAGCCGGGCCTGGGCGACGAAGTTGCGGAACGGGATCGGGGTCGGGAGGCTGTCGCCCTCCCCGGCCAGGACGGCCTGGATCTCGGCGAGCAGGACCTCCATCGCGGTGTGGTCGGTGGTGAGGTGGTGGCGCTGCAGCAGCATCAGCCAGCGGCCGTCGCCGGACGGGTCGGCGGCGACGTGGGCGCGCATGAGGGGCGCGGCGCCGAGGTCCATGGACGAGGGGCACGCGGCGTGCAGTTCGGCCACCGGGTCGCCGGAGCCGGTGAGTTCGAGGACGGTGACGGGGATCCGCGCCGTGCGGGCGACGACCTGCACGGGCTCGGGCAGGCCCTCCCACACGACCGCCGTGCGCAGCACGTCGTGGCGGTCGACGACCGTCTGGAGGGCGCCGAGGAAGCCGTGCAGGCGGGTAAGGGAGTCGAACGCGAGGACCGTCGGGAGCACGTAGACGTCGTGCCCGCCCGCGTTCATCAGGTGGTGGAAGAAGATTCCCTCCTGGAGCGGCGCCAGCGGGTAGACGTCGGCGATGTTGGCGGTACCGCCGGGGAAGAGGGAGACGATCCGGTCCAGCTCCGGCTGCGTCAGGGACGCCAGCGGGAGCATGTCCGGCGTCAGCTCGGTCGCGTCGGCCGGGATCAGGTTGGGCGGCACCGCGACCTCGGCGACCGTCGCCGTGCCGGCGAGCCCGGCCACCGTGGGGGTGGAGAACAGGGCCCGGACGTTGATCTGGACGCCGCGTGCGCGCAGCTTCTCCGCGAGGGAGACGGCCAGCAGCGAGTGGCCGCCGAGCTCGAAGAAGTCGTCGTCCACGCCGACGCGTTCGACGCCGAGGACCTGTGCGAAGACCTCGCAGAGGACCTCCTCACGCGTACCGGACGGCGCCCGGTACCCGGCGGCGGCGGTGAACTCCGGAGCGGGCAGCTCCCGGCGGTCCAGCTTGCCGTTGACGGTCAGCGGCAGCGCATCCAGCAGCACGACGGCGGCCGGGACCATGTAGTCCGGCAGCGACTCGGCGGCGTGGCGGCGCAGCTCGGCCGGGTCGGGCAGGGCCGGAACAGCGGCGGGGACGACGTAGGCGACCAGGCGCTTGTCTCCGGGCACGTCCTCGCGGACAAGAGCGGTGGCCTGGGCGACGGAGGGGTGTGCGGCGAGCGCGTTCTCCACCTCGCCCAGCTCGATGCGGAAGCCGCGGATCTTGACCTGGTCGTCGGCACGGCCGACGAACTCCAGCTCGCCGTCGCGGTTCCACAGCGCCACGTCGCCGGTGCGGTACATGCGCTCACCGGGCGTCGTGCCGTAGGGGTCGGCGACGAAGCGGTCGGCCGTCAGGGCCGGGCGGCCGAGGTAGCCGCGGGCCAGGCCGGCGCCGGCGACGTAGAGTTCGCCGGCCGTCCCGGGCGGGCACAGCCGCAGCGACGGGTCGAGCACGTAGACGCGCAGGTCCGGGATGGCGCGGCCGATGACGCTGCCGGTGGCTGCGCCGCCGACCAGCGCGGCGTCCAGCTCGGCGTAGCTGACGTGCACCGTGGTCTCGGTGATGCCGTACATGTTGACCAGCACCGGGGCGTCGTCGCGGTGGCGCGCGTACCAGGAGCGCAGGCGCGGCAGGTCCAGCGCCTCGCCGCCGAAGACGACACCGCGCAGCCGCAGCCGGGCGCCGAGCTCCGGGTCCTGGGCGTCCGCCTGCATCAGCTGGTAGAAGGCGGACGGGGTCTGGTTGAGGATCGTCACCCGCTCGCGGACCAGCAGCGCGTGGAAGTCGGCGGGCGCGCGGGAAATGTCGGAGGGGACCACGACGAGGCGGCCGCCGACGAGCAGGGCGCCCCACAGCTCCCACACTGAGAAGTCGAACGCGAAGGAGTGGAACCACGTCCACACGTCCTTGGCGGTGAAGCCGAACCAGCCGTCGGTGGCGCCGAAGAGGCGGGCCACGTTGCCGTGCGGGATCAGCACGCCCTTGGGACGGCCGGTGGAGCCGGAGGTGTAGATCACGTAGGCGGGGTGCTCGGGGAGCAGCCGGCCGCGTCGCTCGTCCGCCGTCAGGTCGGCGTCGGAGACGGCCGCGAGCAGCTGCCGCGTCTCGGGGTCGTCCAGGACCAGGCACTCCCCGGGCGTCTCACCGCTGCCCGCGGTGGTGAGGGTCAGCAGCGGGCGGGCGTCGTCGAGCATGTAGGCGATGCGGTCGGCCGGGTAGTCCGGGTCGATCGGCAGGTAGGCGCCGCCGGCCTTGAGGACGGCGAGCAGGGCGACTACCAGCTCGGCCGAGCGCGGCATGGCGACGGCGACCAGCGTCTCCGGTCCGACGCCGCGGTCGGCCAGGAGGCGGGCGAGGCGGTTGGCCCGCGCGTTGAGCTCGGCGTAGGTGAGCTCGACGCGGTCGGCACCGGTGCTGTCGAAGGAGACGGCCACGTTCCCGGGTGTACGCGCTGCTTGCGCCTCGAAGAGCTCGGGGAGGGGGGCGACGGGTATACGGACGGGCTGCTTGGTCCACTCCGCCAGCATGCGCTCCCGCAGCGCGTCGTCGAGCACGTCGACGGCGTGCAGGGAGGTGTGCGGCGCGGTCTCCAGTGCGGTCACCAGGCCCTCGACGGCGGTGCCGAGCAGCGTGCAGACGAGCGCCGCGTCGATGGGCGCGACGGCGATCACGGAGAGGTTGAGCGCGGTGCCGTGGTCGTCCACGGAGACGGTGAGCGGGTAGTTGGTGCGGTCCTCGCCGTGTTCGAGACCGATGCCGAGGTCGGCGACAGGCTCGTCGCTGTGGCCGCGCCCGTGGCGGTAGTTGAGCAGGGCGGTGAACAGCGGTGCGGGGGCGGCGATGCCGCTGGCGCGCTGGGCCAGCGCGAGCGGGGCGTGCTCGTGGACCAGGAGGTCCGCGAGCTGCCCGCGCATCGCGCCGACCGCGTCGGCGACGGTGTGCGCGGCGGTGTCGAGGCGCACGGGGAGCGTGTTGATGAACAGGCCCGGCACCCGGTCGGCGCCGCTGCCGGCGTTCATCCGGCCGAAGAGCAGCGTGCCGAACACGACGTCGTCACGGTTGGCGGTCGCGGCCACCACGCGGGCGAACGCCACGTGGAACAGCGTGGCCGGGCTCACCCCCAGCTCGCGTGCCTGCTCCCTTACCCGGGCCGCCAGTTCGGGGGCGAGCGGGAGGCGGGCACGGTCGACCGCGCTGCCGTCGCCGCGCACGTCCAGCAGCCCGAACGGCGCGGACGGCTCCGCCACGTCGCCGAGCACGCCGGCGAAGTAGCGCTCGTGCTCCTCGCGGGAGAGGCCGAGCCTGGCCTGCGCGACGAAGTCGCGGAACGGTAGCGGCGCGGGCAGGCTGCCGGCCTCGCCCTCCAGCACCGCCCGGATCTCGGACATCAGCACGTCGAGGGCGGTGTGATCGTTGATCAGGTGGTGCCGCTGGAGTGCCAGCAGCCAGCGCCCGCTGCCGGGTTCGGCCGCGACGAAGGCGCGCAGCAGCGGAGCGGTGCCGATGTCCATGCGGGCCGGGCAGACGGCATGCAGCTCGGCCACCGGGTCCTGCTCGCCGCTCAGCTCGACCGTCTCGACGGGCAGCTCGGCCCGGCGGGCGACGACCTGCACCGGCTCGGGCAGGCCCTGCCAGAAGAACGCGGTGCGCAGGATATCGTGACGGTCGATCACGAACAGCAGCGCGCCGAGGAACGCGTCGAGGCGCTCGCGCGAGTCGAAGGTGAGCAGCGACGGCAGGACGTAGGGGTCCTGGCCGTCGGTGGCGAGCAGGTGGTGGAAGAAGATGCCTTCCTGGAGCGGGGCGAGGGGGTAGACGTCGGCGATGTCGGCCGCGCCGCCGGGGAAGGCGGAGACGATGCGGTCGATCTCGGTCGGGGTGAGCGAGACGAGCGGCAACATGTCCGGAGTGAGGTGCGTGGCGTCGGCCGGGATGAGGTTCGGCGGCACCACGACGGTGCGGGACTGTCCTGCCTGGGTCGCGGCGGCGAGCCGGGCCGGGGTCGGCGAGGTGAACAGCGTCCGCACGTCCACCGGGACGCCCCGGGCGCGCAGCTTCTCCACGAGCGAGACGGCGAGCAGCGAGTGGCCGCCGAGCTCGAAGAAGTCGTCGTCCACGCCCGCCCGTTCGGTGGCCAGCACCTCGGCGAAGACCTCACAGACGACCTGCTCGCGCTCGGTGCCGGGCGCGCGGTAGACGCTCGCGAGGGAGGTGAACTCCGGCGCGGGCAGCGCCCGGCGGTCCAGCTTGCCGTTGACCGTCCGTGGCAGGACGTCCAGCGCCACGATCGCCGCCGGGACCATGAAGTCGGGCAGCACGGCGGCGAGATCGGTCCGGACGGAGGCCGCGTCGAACCCGGGTTCGGGCACAACGTAGCCAACCAGGCGCTTGTCGCCCGGCACGTCCTCACGGACGACCACGGCGCCGTGCGCGATGAGCGGATGGGCGACCACCTGGGCTTCGATCTCGCCGAGTTCGATGCGGTAGCCACGGATCTTGACCTGGTCGTCGGTGCGGCCCAGGTACTCGATGTTCCCGTCCGCCCGCC
>NZ_JBEZIQ010000043.1:0-91608 GCF_040651155.1 Kitasatospora sp. NPDC048545 | reverse complement strand
CCGTCGGCGCCTCCCGTGCCGCGGTCGACGCCGGCTGGTACCCGCACAGCAGCCAGGTCGGCCAGACCGGCAAGCAGGTCTCCCCGCAGCTGTACATCGCGGCGGGCATTTCCGGCGCGATCCAGCACCGGGCCGGCATGCAGACCTCGAAGACCATCGTGGCCGTCAACAAGGACCCCGAGGCCCCGATCTTCGAGCTGGTCGACTACGGCGTGGTCGGTGACCTCTTCGAGGTCCTGCCGCAGCTCACCGCCGAGGTGAAGGCCCGCAAGGCCTGATCCCGCGGGAAGGTTCGGAGGGCGTGGCGCCGGGTGCTCGGTGCCACGCCCTCCGTCGTCGTCCCCGGAGCACGGCGGGTGGTGCCGCGGCCCGTAGAGTCGGCGCGAACGCGTGACGTGCGGGCATGAGCCGTACTCATGTCGGGGGATGAGCGGGGCTCATGACCCGATCGTGTGGCGGGCGGGGCATGAGCCGTACTCATGCCCCTGACGTGTGGCGTCCGGGGCATGAGGTGAACGCATGACCCGGGCGTGTGATGTGCGGGACGCGACGCGACAGCGTGGGACGAGGGCGAGGACGGTGGCATGGCACTGCTGACGGCACTTCAGGGCGGATTCGGCGACGCGGCGGACGCGCTGCGGATCGACGGTCGGACGCTCTCCCGGGAGGAACTGCTGGGCGCGGCGACCGCCGTCGCGGACCGGGTGGCCGGCGCCCCCGCGCTGGCGGTGCTCGCCCGGCCCACCGTCGAGACGGTCACCGCCGTGGTCGGCGGCCTGCTCGCGGGCGTCCCGGTGGTGCCGCTGCCGCCCGACTCGGGGCCCAAGGAGCGCGAGCACATCCTGCGCGACTCGGGCGCGACGCTGCTCACCCACGCCGCCGGGGAGGCGCTGCCCGGGTCCGGCCCGGTGGAGGGCCTGCCGGTCGATCCGCTGCAGCGCTCCGCCGCCACGTACGCCGAGCCGGCCGCGGACTCCACCGGCTTCGTGCTCTACACCTCGGGCACCACCGGCGCGCCCAAGGGCGCGGTGATCCGGCGCGGGGCGATCGCCGCCGACCTGGACGCGCTGGCCGCGGCCTGGCAGTGGACCGCAGAGGACACCCTCGCCCACGGCCTGCCGCTGTTCCACGTGCACGGCCTGTTGCTCGGCGTGCTCGGAGCCCTGCGCACCGGCAGTCGGCTGGTGCACACCGGCCGGCCCACCCCAGCCGGGTACGCGGCGGCCGGCGGCAGCCTGTACTTCGGCGTGCCCACCGTCTGGTCCCGGCTGGCGGCGGACCCCGAGGCGGCAGCCCGGTTGGCCCCGGCCCGGCTGCTGGTCTCCGGCAGCGCGCCGCTGCCCGTGCCGGTGTTCGAGAAGCTGGCCGCGCTCACCGGGCACGCCCCGATCGAGCGGTACGGGATGACCGAATCGCTGATCACCGTCAGCACCAGGGCCGACGGCGAGCGGCGCCCCGGCAGCGTCGGCCTGCCGCTGGACGGGGTGCGCACCCGGCTGGTCGGCGAGGACGGCACGCGGCTGCCGTACGACGGGGAGACCGTCGGTGAGCTGCAGGTGTCCGGCCCGACGCTGTTCAGCGGCTACCTCAACCGGCCGGACGCCGACGCCGAGGCCTGGACGGCGGACGGCTGGTTCCGCACCGGCGACGTCGCGGTGATCGGGCCGGACGGCTTCCACCGGATCGTCGGCCGGGCCTCGGTGGACCTGATCAAGAGCGGCGGCTACCGGATCGGCGCGGGCGAGGTGGAGGCCGCGCTGCGCGACCACCCGTCGGTCGCCGACGCGGCGGTGGTCGGCGTGCCGGACCCGGATCTCGGACAGGCGGTCGTGGCGTACGTCATCCCGGACGGCGCTGTGACTGGGGAACAGCTGACGGCTTTTGTGGCGGAGCGGCTCTCGGTGCACAAGCGGCCGCGCCGGGTCGTGCTGGTACCCGAACTGCCCCGCAACGCACTGGGAAAGGTGCTGAAGAAGCAACTGCTGACGGAGGCCGACGGCCGGTGATGAGGGGGCGTCGGACGTCTCCCCGGTGACGGGTGTTCACCCTGATGCGGCGTCGGTGCTCACCGCCCGTGACCCCTTCCATTGGCGCACTCCACTGCGCGCTGTGAGCGGATGCGTGCCTAACGTGACGAACAGGCAGGCCTCGGTCTGTCCGGCCGTGGGAACCGGTGGTACCGGGACCACGGCGGTTCGAATCAGTACCGCAGCCGCCCGTTCCGGCGGCAGTCCGCAGCGAGTCGCGGCGATCCGCAGCCTCTCGCTGAGATCCACAGCAGTGAAGGAAGTCAGCAGGGATGACCACCGTCAACACCGGCGCACCGGATGCCGCCGACGAACCGACCGCGCAGCAGGCCGCTGCCACCGCCCGTTCCTCCCGTTCCTCCAGGGCCGCGCGGCTCCGCCGGGGGATAGGCATGGTGGCCGTGATCGCGACCGGAGCGGGCGTGCTCGGCCTCGGGACCGGCGTGACCCCCGCGGCGGCCGAGACCGCGCCGGCGCACGCCGGGTGGGACGGCTCGCGGTACTGGTTCAAGAACAGCCAGGGGCAGTGGCGCTGGACCTCGCACTACGACGTGTACGTGGCGCGGACCGGTGGCGGGACGAAGTCCACGACCACGTCGTCGAGC
Organism: Kitasatospora sp. NPDC048545; assembly: GCF_040651155.1. Lineage (NCBI taxonomy): Bacteria > Bacillati > Actinomycetota > Actinomycetes > Kitasatosporales > Streptomycetaceae > Kitasatospora > Kitasatospora sp. NPDC048545. The sequence goes on along the minus strand of NZ_JBEZIQ010000043.1, from coordinate 88,976 downwards.
GGGGGGATCAAGCAGGGCTGGGACGGTTCGCGCTACTGGTTCCGCAACAGCAAGGGCGAGTGGCGCTGGACCACGCACTACGACATCTACCTGGCGCGGACCGGGGGCGGCTCCTCGTCCTCGTCGGGCTCCGCGGGCTCGGGTTCGTCCGGCGGCTCGGTGGCCGCGGACCCGGACGTCGAGACCGCCGTGCAGTACGCGCTCGCCCAACTGGGCAAGCCGTTCCGGACGGCGGGCAACGGGCCGGACGGGTACGACTGCTCGGGCCTGGTCCAGCAGTCCTTCAGGCGCGGCGGCATCAGCCTGCCGCGGGTCGCCAACGACCAGTTCGCGGCGACCACGCCCGTCAAGGCGAGCCAGCTCCGCCGCGGTGACCTGCTGTTCTGGTCGCCGGACGGGACTGCGCGGGGCATCCAGCACGTGGCGATCTACCTGGGCAACAACCAGTACGTCGAGGCCGCGCGGCCGGGGACCAGCATCCGGATCTCGGGGATCAGCAGCGGCTACTACCCGGCGTTCATGGGGCGGCCGTAGCGCCGTCGCGGGTACCCGGGTACCCGGGTTTGCGCGTCGGGGGCGTCCGGCAGGGCCGGCGCCCCCGATGCGGCCGGTTCGGCGCGCGGTCAGAGGTCCGTCGGTCGGGGGAGCGCGCCGCGGGCGCCGAGGGCGGTGACGGCGAAGGCCCCGGCGGCGACGGCGGTGGCCGCCGCTCCGGGGAGGTCGGCGCCGCGCGCGAGGCCGGCGGCGAGGGCGCCGCAGAAGGCGTCGCCCGCTCCGGTGGTGTCGACCACCCGGACGGCGGGGGCCGGCAGCCGGCTCGACCGCCCGTCCGTGAGGACCAGGGCGCCGTCCCCGCCGAGGGTGATCACGACGCCCTCGGCGCGGTCGGCGAGGAGCCGGGCGGCTTCGGTGACGTCGGCGGCCCCGGTCAGCTGGCGGGCCTCGACGGCGTTGGCGACGACCAGGGGGCGGCGCCCGGTCGGGCCGGTGTCGGGCAGGGCTCCGGCCGGAGCGGCGTTGTGCAGCCACCGGGTGCCGCCGGAGGGGCCCGTGACGGGCAGGGCCGCGGCCGTCGCGCGGATGCACGCCGCGGGGACCTCGTTGCTGGTGAGGACCACGTCGACGGGGAGCAGACGCAGGCGGGCCAGGGCAGCGGTGACCTCCTCCGGGGTGAGGTGCGCGTTGGCGCCGGGGACGACGACGATGCTGTTCTCCCCGGACGGGTCGACCATGACGATCGCCTGGCCGGTGGGCGCGTCGGGGTGCGTCAGGACGGCGCCCGTCTCGACCTCCGCGCCGTGCAGGTCGGCGAGCGCCGCCTCGCCCTCGGCGTCGTGCCCGATCTTGGCGACCAGGTGCGTCGCCGCGCCCATCCGGGCCGCCGCCACCGCCTGGTTGGCACCTTTGCCGCCGAATCCCCGGGTGGCGGTGTCGGAGAGGACGGTCTCGCCGGGGGACGGGAGTACGGGGCAGCGGAGGATCCGGTCGGTGTTGACCGATCCGATGACGACGACCCGGCCGACTGGCAGCAGCTTCATCGTTCCTCTGTACGTGCCCGGGTGCGCGCTGCGCAAGCGGGCGGGCGGGCCCGGCGGGCGGGCGCGGGGCGAGGCGCGGTGGCGGCGCCGGCAGGTGCGGACGGGTGCCGAGGGGTGCCGAGGGGTGCCGAGGGGTGCGGACGGGGCAGGTCGGCGGCGCGGGAGCCGGGGCGCGAGCGGTGAGCGGGCGGGCGTGCGCGGGAGGTCGACCCATCCGGCGCCCTGTGCGTGAGCAGTGGTGAAGGGGTGCAATTTTGATGTAGACCGGTCTGCATATTTCCGCGCGCGAGCGCCTGGCCTGGGCACATGCCGCTGTCACTGGGCAATCCGGGGCGCGCGGGCGGGCGCGTCGGGGAGGCATGGGGAGCGGCGTGGCGCGGGTACCACCACGGGTGGCGCTGGTTCGGCTGACGGGGGCGCTGCCCGGTGCGATCGGCATCGGGGGAAGTCGAGGGGCAGGGGACGTTGTGATCGTCTGGGTCAATGGCACATTCGGGGCGGGCAAGACCAGTGCCTGCCGCGAGTTGGTGGAACTGCTGCCCGGGAGCGTGCTCTTCGATCCCGAGCTGGTGGGCTTCGGTCTGCGCCGGATGCTCCCGGCCGACCGGCTGGCGACGGTGTCCGACTTCCAGGACCTGGCGGCCTGGCGCCGGCTCGTCCCCGAGACGGCGGCCGCACTGCTCGACGAGGTCGGGGGGCCGCTGGTGGTCCCGATGACCCTGCTCAGAGAGGACTACCGGGACGAGATCTTCGGCGACCTCGCCTCCCACGGGATCACGGTGCACCACTTCGTGCTGGACCCAGAAGAAACGATCCTGCGCGAGCGCATCGCCCACCGCGAGGAATGCCCGGACGACCCGGAGGCCAGCGCACGGGTCCGCACCTGGTGCATCGAACACCTGCCCCGCTACCGTGCCGCCCGCCGCTGGCTGGTCGGCGACGCCCGCATGGTCGACACCAGCGCGCTCACGCCGCAGGAGACCGCCCGCCGGATCGCCGAGCTGGTCCGGGTCGGTGCAGCCCGCTGCCCGATCGTCCAGAGCCCGGACCCGACCGGGGACACCGTGGCCTCCGCCGTCCTGTTCTTCGACGAGCAGGACCGCGTCCTGCTGGTCGATCCCGTCTACAAACCCGACTGGGACTTCCCCGGAGGCGTGGTCGAGCGCGGTGAGGCCCCCACCGACGCCGCGCTGCGCGAGACCGCCGAGGAACTCGGCCTGCGCCTCGATCCGGCCGGGCTGCGCCTGCTCGCCGTCGACTGGGAACCGCGCACCGGTCCGCGCCGCGGCGGCCTGCGGCTGATGTACGACGGGGGCCTGCTGGACGAGGCGGGCCGCCAGAACCTGTTGCTGCAGCCGGAGGAGTTGCGCAGCTGGCGCTTCGTCACGCTGGACGAGGCCGCCGAACTGCTGCCGCCGAGCCGGTACCGGCGCCTGGCGGCCGCCCTGGACGCCCGGCGCAGTGGCGAGCTGCGGTACCTGGAGGCGGGGTGCCGGGTGGCCGTCGGGATGGCGAGCGCGGCGGACGCGGCGTAGCGGGGGCGCGATCGGGCCGTGGGCGGTCGGGCGGTCCGGGCGGGGTGGCGGGTCCGCGTACGGCGTGGGCGGTCGGACGGTCGGGTGCGGCCGCACCCCCGGGTTCGCCCGGCCGCCGGCGCCGGCGGGAGGATGGGGTCATGCCCTTCACGCTGAGCCACCCCGCCGCCGTCCTGCCCCTGCTGCGCCGTGCCGGGGTGCGCGGGCCGTTGGTGGCGTCGGCGCTGGTCGCCGGGTCCATGGCGCCCGACGTGCCGTTCTTCGCCGAGTCCCTGCTGCCAGGGGTGTACGGCCACGGCGGGCTGACGCACCGCTGGTGGGCGGTGCCGACGCTGGACGTGGCGATCGCCGGCGCGCTGGTGGCCGGCTGGCACGGGCTCCTGCGGGGACCGTTGGTGGCGCTGCTGCCCGAGCGGTTCGCGGGCGGCGCCGAGGCGCTGACGGCTCGCCGGGTCGGAGCCGGCGGTGTCCGGGCGGGCGGTGTCGCAGGTGCGGACGCGGCCTGGTTCGCGGCGTCGGCGGCGATCGGTGCGGCCACCCATGTCGGCTGGGACGCGTTCACGCACGGGGGCCGGCTGGGCGTCCGGCTGCTGCCCGTACTGGACCGGTCGGTGGCCGGTGTGCCGGTGTACGAGGCGCTGCAGTACGGCAGTTCGGCGCTCGCGCTGGTGGCGATGGGAGGGTGGGCGGCGCGTGCGGTGCGGGCCGTCGAGCCGGCGCGGCCGGAGGTGGCGCTCGCGCCCGGGACGCGGCGGGCCGCCGTCGCGCTGCTGGGTGCGGCGACGGCGGCCGGGGTGCTGCACCGGCTCAGCCCGCTGAAGCGGAACCTGGTGCCGGAGGTCTGCTTCGGTGCCGGGGCCGGCCTCGCGGTCGGTGCCGTCGGGTACGCGGCGGTGGTGGCGGCCGTCCGACGGGCGCGCGGCGGACGGCCGGGACCGGGAGCCGCGAGCGGCGGCTCCCGGCCGGACGTCCGTCAGACGGAGCGCAGCTCGGCGTAACGACGCAGGAAGAGGGCCTCGGTGAGGGCCATCCGCTCCAGCTCCTGCGGGTCGACGCTCTCGTTGACCGCGTGGATCTGGGTGGTCGGCTCCTCGACGCCGATCAGCACGATCTCGGCCTGCGGGTAGAGCGAGCGCAGCGTGTTGCACAGCGGGATCGAGCCGCCTTCGCCGGAGGCCACCATGTCGGTGCCGAACGCCTCGGCCATGGCCTCGCCCATCGCCTCGTACGCCGGGCCGGTGGTGTCGGCGCGGAAGGCGGAACCGCTGCCCTGGCGCTGGATGGTCAGCTTGGCGCCGAGCGGGACCTGCGCCTCCAGGTGGGCGACCAGGGTCTCCTGGGCGGCGGAGGCGTCCGTGCCCGGCGGGACGCGCAGGCTGATCAGGGCCTTGGCGGCGGCCTGGACGGAGGAGGTGGCGCCGATCACCGGCGGGGCGTCGATGCCGAGGACGGTGACGGACGGGCGGGCCCAGAGGCGGTCGGCGATGGTTCCGGTGCCGGTCAGGGCGACGCCGTCGAGCACCTTGGCGTCGGCGCGGAACTGCTCCTCCGGGTACTGCACGCCCTCCCAGGTCTGGTCGGAGGACAGCCCGGCGACCGCGACGTCGCCGTTCTCGTCGTGCAGCGAGGCGAGGATCCGGACCAGGGACTGCAGCGCGTCCGGGGCGGCGCCGCCGAAGGCGCCGGAGTGCAGGTTGCCCGCCAGGGTGGTGACCGAGGCCTCGACCACCGTCATGCCGCGCAGCGAGGCGGTCACCGTGGGCAGGCCGGGGGCGAAGTTGCCGGTGTCGCCGATGACGATGGCGTCGGCGGTGAGCAGCTCGGGGTGGGCCTCCGCGTAGCGCTCCAGGCCGCCGGTGCCCTGCTCCTCCGAGCCCTCGACGATGATCTTCAGGCCGACCGGGTAGGAGTCCCCGTACACCTGGCGCAGCGCCCGCAGGGCGGTCAGGTGCATCAGGATGTTGCCCTTGCAGTCGGCGGCGCCGCGCCCGTACCAGCGGCCGTCACGCTCGGTCAGCTCGAACGCGGGGCTGATCCAGGCGTCCTCGTCGAGCGGGGGCTGGACGTCGTAGTGCGAGTAGAGCAGGACGGTCGGCGCGCCCTCGGGGCCCGGCAGCTCGGCGTAGACGGACTGGGTGCCGTCCGGGGTGTCGAGCAGTCGGACGTCGGTCAGGCCCTCGGCGGCGAAAGCGTCGGCGACCCAGCGCGCGGCCTTCTCGCACTCCTCGACCGGGAACTGGCGCGGGTCGGCGACCGACGGGAAGGCGACCAGCTCGGCGAGGTCGGTGCGGGCACGGTCCATCAGGGACCGGACTGCGTCGGCCAGGGGCTGTGACATCGGGGCTCCGAGGGGGTGGGGCCACCCGCGGGGTACCGCGGGCGGAGCGGGGCGGTTGGGGTACTGCCGATCATAGGCGGCGCGGATCCGGGCGGTCCGGGGCGGGCGTCCGGCCGGTTTCCGGCAGGGCGACGGCGGCACGGGGGTCTGCGTGGCGCTGCGGGGGTTTGCGTGGCGCGGCGGGGTTCGAGTGCTGCGCGGGATTCGAGCGGTAGGGCGGGGTTCGAGTGGTGCGGCGTCCGGTGGGGCGGGTGGACACATAGGATTGCTCGACGTGACTGACTCCGGAAGCTCCGATTCCCGTAGCCCGCTCGACAGCCCGCTCGAAGGGACGGCCTCGCCGCTCGACGACGCGGTTTCGCCGCCGGACGGCGTCTGGGACGTCGTGGTGGTCGGCGCCGGACCGGCCGGCTCCTCGGCCGCGCACGCCGCCGCCGTCCAGGGCCGCCGGGTGCTGCTGCTCGACAAGGCCGAGCACCCCCGTTACAAGACCTGCGGCGGCGGCATCATCGGCCCCTCCAGGGACAGCCTGCCGCCGGACTTCCAGCTGCCGCTGCAGGACCGGGTGCACGCCGTCACCTTCGCGTACGACGGGCGGTACACCCGGACCCGGCGGTCCCAGCGGATGCTGTTCGGCCTGGTCAACCGGGACGAGTTCGACCTGCGCCTGGTGCAGGCGGCCAAGGCGGCCGGGGCGGTGCTGGTCACCGGCGTGACCGTCACCGGTGTCGAGCAGCGTGGCGGCGAGCACCGGACCGCGCTGGTGACGGCGGCCGACGGGCGCACCTTCGAGGCCCGCGCGGTGGTCGGCGCGGACGGCAGCGCGAGCCGGATCGCCCGCCACGTCGGCGTCACCTTCGACCAGATCGACCTCGGTCTGGAGGCGGAGATCCCGGTACCGCCGCAGGTCGCCGCGGACTGGGCCGGTCGGATCCACCTCGACTGGGGCCCGTTGCCCGGCAGTTACGGCTGGGTGTTCCCCAAGGCCGAGACCAGCAGCCTCACCGTCGGCGTCATCTCGGCGCGCGGCGACGGCGAGCGCACCAAGCGGTACCTCGCCGACTACGTACGGCGGCTGGGCCTGTCCGGCTTCACCCCCACGGTCGAGTCCGGGCACCTGACCCGCTGCCGGGCCGAGGACTCGCCGCTCTCCCGCGGCCGGGTGCTGGTCGCCGGCGACGCGGCCGGGCTGTTGGAGCCGTGGACCCGTGAGGGCATCTCGTACGCGCTGCGCTCGGGCCGGCTGGCCGGCGAGTGGGCGGTGAAGGTCGCCGAGGCGGGCAACGCGGCCGCCGTGCGGCGCGAGGCGCTCAACTACGCGTTCGCGGTCAAGGCCGGGCTGGGCGTGGAGATGCGTGCGGGCAAGCAGCTGCTGGGTGCCTTCGAGCAGCGGCCGTACCTGTTCCACGCGGCGGTGTGCCTGGTGCCGGCGGCCTGGCGGGCCTTCGCCCGGGCCACCCAGGGGCACACCACCTTCGCCCAGCTGCTGCGGCAGAACCGGGCGGCGCGCAAGCTGATGTCGATGGCGTCGCGGTAGGCGGTGGCGGTAGGCGGCCCGTCATGCCGGTGCGGGGCCGGTGCTCCTCCCGTGGTGGAGGAGCACCGGCCCCGTTCACCTCGCGTGCCTGGACCGAGGATCGAGGACCGGGGGCCGGGGGGTCGGGCCGGGTGGCGGTGAGCGCTACCTGAGCCCGGTGTCGAGCGCGGTCATGAGCGCGCCCGACGGGGTGTCGCCGGACATCTCCCAGATCATGCCGCCGAGCAGGTTCTTCGACTTGAGGTAGGCCGTCTTCTGGGCGATCGACCAGGCGTCGTCGAACGTCCACCACTGGCCGCCGGCTCCCGTGTAGCCGTACGTGGCAACGGACTTGGGGTCGTGGTAGACGGTGAGGCCGGCCAGGCCGGTGATCAGGTTGTTGTACCCGCGGGTGCCGGCCTCCTCGGCGAACTGGCCCGGTGCGGCGCCGCTCGCGGACTGCCAGACGCCCTTGGCGCCGCCGTCCGCCACGCCCTGCCAGCCGCGCCCGTAGAACGGGAAGCCGATGGTCAGCTTGCGCGGGTTGACCCCGGCGCCGAGGTAGGCCTGGACGGCCGCGTCCACGCTGAAGTGGAAGCCGTACGGGTCGTTCGGGTCCGCGTACAGGTTGGAGGCCTGGCCGGTGCGGTCGGGTTCCCACGAGTTGTCGCTGCCGGAGCCGTGGAAGTCGTAGCCCTGGACGTTGGCGATGTCCAGCGAGGTGAAGATCCTGCCCAGGTCCCAGCCGGTGGCGACCTTCGCCGGGTCGGCCGGGGTGAAGGCGGTGAGCAGCTTGTGCGAGCCGCCCGACGCGTCGAGCTGCTTGCGGAACTCGGCCAGCAGCAGGGTCAGGTTGTCCTTGTCGTCGGCACTCCAGTGGTTGCCGGCGTGGCCGTCGCCGGAGCCCGGCCACTCCCAGTCGAGGTCGACGCCGTCGAAGATCCCGGCCGCCACGCCGTCGCCGCCGGCGCCGTTGTAGACCGGCAGGTTGCCCTTGATCCAGGTGTCCACGCAGGACTTGACGAACTTCTGACGGGAGGCGTCGGTGGCGGCGACGTCGGAGAAGTACTTGGAGTACGTCCAGCCGCCGAGCGAGACGACCACCTTCAGGTTCGGGTACTTGGCCTTGAGCTTCTTCAACTGGTTGAGGTTGCCGCGGAGTTTGCCCCAGCCGTCGTCGGCCACGCCGTCCACCGACTGGTCGGCGCTCATCGGGCGGGCGTAGTCGGCGTCGGCGTCGCCCGCCCCGGTGCCCTGGTCCGGGTCCTGCGGGTTGGCGGTGGTGCCCTTGGTGGCGCCCGCGAGGCAGGTCAGGTTGACCGGATCGACGTTCTCGAAGGCGTAGTTGACGACGTCGAGCTTGGCGGCGCTGCCCGAGGTGTCGAGGTTCTTGACGAAGTACTGGCGGCCGTAGATGCCCCACTGGACGAAGTAGCCGACCCGGGCGTACTTCCCGGCGCCGACGAGGTCCGAGGTGGTCACGGAGAGCGGGGCGGAGGCGGGCGAGGCGTTGTCGGCGGCGTCGCGGGCCTTCACGGTGAAGGTGTAGGCGGTGGACGGCGACAGGTTGCCGACGGACGCGGTCAACGTCCCGCCGGTGACCGTCGCCACCAGCGCGCCACCCTGGTAGACGTCGTACGCGGCGACCCGGACGTTGTCGGTCGCGGCGTTCCAGGCGAGCGTCACGTCCGTCGAGCCGACGGCCGTGGTCCGCAGGGCGGTCGGAGCGGTGGGCGGTACCCGGTCGGTGGACGGGTCGAAGGTGGCGGCGGTGACGGGTGCGCTGAGCGGGCCGGTGTTGCCGCGGCTGTCCCTGGCCCTGACCGTCAGGGTGTAGGAGGTGGCCGGGGTGAGGCCGGTGACCAGGGCGCCGGCGGTCGGGCTGGATACGAGGACGGTGCTGCCGTTCAGCACGTCGTACGAGGCGACCGGGAAGTCTCCGCCGGTGGCGGTCGGCCAGCTCAGGGCGAGCGTGTGCGCGGTGGACTCGGTGACCGTCGGGGTGCCCGGGGCGGACGGCGGGACGTCCGGGGTGCCGTTGCACTTGTCGCCGTTGATGCGGCAGTTGAGCGGCGTGGTGACCGGGCCGGTGCCGACGAACCAGAAGCTGTACGGCTCGGTGGTGCCGTGGGCCTTGACGGTGGAGTTGTAGAACGCGGCGACCACGCTGACGTGCCGGCCGGTGAGGATGGCGGTGCCGTTGTAGGTGCTGCCCAGGGTGACGCCGGCCGGGAGGTCGAAATCGAGGGTCCAGCCGGACACGGCGGTCGCGTTGTCGTTGTGGACGATGTAGGTGCCCCGCCACCAGGAGCCGTTGTCGGCGGTGGTGAACGTGGCGGTGAGCTTCCCGGCGGCGTTCGCCGGGGCGGCCAGCGCGGTGAGCGCGGCGAGGGGGAGGAGCAGGACGCTGAGCAGTGCGAGCAGTCTGCTGCGCATGCGCGGGCGTCCGGCCCGGGACCGAACGGACATGGTTCTCCCTGTGGCTGTGGGGGTTGGAACAGGGGGCGTAGAACCGGGGTACGTGGAGCCGGGGTACGTGGAGCCGGGGTACGTGGAGCCGGGGTGCGCGGGGCCGGGGTGCGCGGGGCCGGGGTGTGTGGAGCCGGGGTTGATCCGCGTGCGATCGGTGCCCGCGCCGTGGGGAGGCGGGGGCATGGGCACTGTAGGAGGACTGGACCAATGCGTCAACAGGTCTGTACCACTTGGGAGTTGGCGGCCGGGCGGACGTCATCCCGCCGCGGGCCGGCCCTCGCCTGTCACCTGTTCGCCCCCGTCAGCTCGTCCCCGAGCGGGCTGCGCCGGTACAGCACCGACCGGCCGTGCCGGGCCCGGGTGACCAGGCCGGTGGCGGCGAGGACGGACAGGTGCTGGCTGACCGCGCCCGGAGTGACCCCGAGGCGGTAGGCGAGGTCCGTGGTGGAGGCCGGTTCGGCCAGCAGGGCCAGCAGCCGGGCCTTCGGTGCCCCGACCAGCGACTCCACGGCCCGCGACGGCACCGGCGCTACCCGGCCGGCCATGCCCGCCTGCCCGCGCGCCGGGTAACTGATCTGCGGCGCCCGGTCGTTGCTGATCATCGTGATCGCGCCGCGGACGAAGAAGGTCGGGCAGAGCACGAGCCCGCGTCCGTCCACGGGCGTCTCCACGTCCCCGTCCGTCCAGTGCCGGTTGATCGACAGGACGCCGTCCTCCCAGCGGAGCCGGTGGTCCAGATCGGCGAAGAGGGCCACCGCGCCGTGCCGGGCGAGCAGCCGGGCGCGGTAGACCAGGTCGGCCTCCAGCGCCGCGCGGGCCTGCGGCCACCACGCGGGGGCGAGACACACCTCCCAGTACTCCTCCAGCGCGTCCGCGATCCGTGCCAACAGCCGCTCCGGGTCGGCGAGTCCGGCGTCGAGCGAGGCGGGCAGCGGTTGGCCGTGCGGGAGGAAGGCCTGTTCCAGTTCGGCGCGCAACCGCTCCGGCGGCAGGGCGCGGACGGTGGCGAGTTCGGAGCGGAACTCGGGGGAGGGCGAGGCCGGGCGAGGCGTCAGGAAGTCCGGGACCCAGCGGTTCCCGGCGACCAGCGAGAGCAGCAGTCGGGAGTCCAACCGCTCGAAGGTGGGCCTGAGTTGCTCGAAGGCCCGGCTCTGGAGGTGGTAGACGCCCGGGTGGGTCCACATCCGCAGGCTGAGCACGGCCTCGTGGATCGGGGAGGCGGCGAACCAGGTGGTGGCGAGGTCGGCCAGGCGGAGCGTGAACCGGTGCACGGGTGTCCTTCTGCTGGGATCCGGGCGGGCGGGCGGCCCGGCTGAGGATTCAGCCAGAGCCTAAAGGAGTACTGCTCGGGGCCGGGGCGCGGTGGGATCCCTGTATGACCACCTCGACGGCGGAGTCCTCCGCGCCTTCCCCTTCCCTGCCCGAAGACCCGGTCGGGTCCGTGGCACCCCGCAGCGCCGGAGTCGCCGCCGCCGTGCGACGGCGACTGCACCCGGACCCGACGGTCCGTCGGCTGGCCGGGATCACCCTGGTCAACACGATGGGCAACGGTCTCTCCCTGGCCGTCTCGGTGCTGTTCTTCACCCGGGTGCTCGGTCTGAGCGCCGCCCAGCTGGGCCTCGGGATGACCGCCGCCGGTCTGTGCGGGGTCCTCGCGAGCGTGCCGGCCGGCCGCGCCGCCGACCGTTGGGGCGCCCGGCGGGTGCTGGTGGTACTGGTGTCGGTGGAAGCCGTCGGCACCGCCGGGTACGCGCTGGTGCACAGCTATCCGGCCTTCGTCGCACTGGCCTGCGTGGTCTCCGCCGTCGACCGGGGCTCCGCCGCCGTGCGGAACGCGCTCTACGCCGAGGTGCTGCCCGCCGACCGCCGGGTGGCCGGCCGGGCCCACCTGCGGGTGGTGACCAACCTCGGGATCTGCCTGGGCACGGCCCTCGGAGCGGTCGCGCTCCAGGTGGACACCCGGCCGGTCTACCTGGCGGCGATCCTGGCCGACGCGGCCTCCTTCGTGGCCGTCGCCGTGCTGTTCCACCGGCTCGCCGTGCCGCGGCGGGCGGTGGTGGTCCAGTCGTCGGCCGGAGCGGCCGGAGCGGCCGGAGCGGCCGGGGCGGCCGGGGCGGCGGCGGACACCGGTGCCCCGAACCCGTCGGACCCCTCGCACGAGGGCGCCGAGCAGGGGCGTCGGCGCAACCCGGCGCTGCGGGACGGCCCGTTCCTGGCCGTGACCGTGCTGAACGCGGTGCTCTGCCTGCAGTTCGCCGTCCTGGAGGTCGGCGTGCCGCTCTGGATCGTCCAGGAGACCGACGCGCCGAGGATCACCGTCGCAGGCACCCTGATCGTCAACACCCTGCTGGTCATCGCCCTGCAGGTGCGGGCCACCCGGGGCACCGAGGAGCGGACGGCCGCCGCCCGGGCCTGCGGACGCGCCGGGGTGCTGCTGGCCGCCTCCTGCCTGGTCCTTGCGCTGGCGCACGGTCTGCCCGCGATCGGCGCGGCGGTGGTGGTGCTGGGCGGGGTCACGCTGCAGTCGCTCGGTGAGGTGGTCGGCCAGGCGGGCGGCTGGGCACTGAGCTACGACCTCGCGGGCGAGCGCGACCACGGCGCCTACCAGGGCGTGTTCAACGCGGGGACCGCGGCGGCGATGATGGCCGGGCCGGCGCTGGTCAGCACCCTGGTGATCGGGTACGGCGCGGTCGGCTGGGCGGTCCTGGGCGTGGTGCTGGCGGCGGCCGGACTGGCGATGCGTCCCGTCGTCCGGTGGGCCGGACGACGGGACGCGGGCCTCCGGGCGGGGTGAACCCCGTCGGTCTGCGCCGGCTCCTGCCGGGTCCAGCCGGCTTCCGTCGGCTTCCGTCGGCTTCCGTCGGTTACTCGGGGAGGACCGCCATCGCCTCGATCTCGATCAGCACGTCGGGCTTGAACAGGGCCACCACCTGCATCGCGGAGGCGGCCGGCAGGGGCAGGGAGCCCAGATACTCGTCACGGGCCTCGCGGATGTCCGCGAGGTAGGCGATGTCGGTCATGAAGAAGGTGAACTTCACGACGTGCTCGAACCCGGCCCCGGCGGCGGCCAGGCAGCGGCGCAGGTTCTCGAAAACCTGCCGCGCCTGCGCCTTCGGGTCGCCCACGCCGACCAGGTTCCTCTGCTCGTCGAAGGCGACCTGGCCGGACACCTGGACCAGCCGGCCGGTGCCGGTGACGACCTGGGTGTAGCCGGTGCCGGGCGCGACCCCGGGCGGCTCGGTGATGTGGGTGAGGTGAGTGGTGGTCATGGCGCGGATAGTGCGCCATGATCCGTCCGCCCCGCAAGCCCCGGCTCCGTACGGCCGACCGGCCTCAGCGCACCACCTCGGGCAGCTCGCGCAGGAACGGGCGGTCGGTGGTGAGGAGTCGGGCGGCCGGCCCGCCCGACCGCAGGACCACGTCGAGGACCGCGGCCGGGTCGGCGGCGTAACCACCGCTGGCCCATGCCGCGTTGGCCTCGACGACGGCCCAACGTCCCTTCTCCGTACGGCCGACGTCCACCACGGAGGCGCTCGGCAACGGAGCGCCGGCCGCGGCCGCGGCCAGTACGTCGCGGGTGAACGCGAGCACCTCGGCGGCCTCCCCGGCGGGCACCCCGCCGGCCTCGCCGCCGGGCACCCCGGCGCCCTGTCCGGCGGCAACGCACGCGGTCTCCAGCGGTGCGACGGACAACTCGCCGTCCACCGCGTACCGCGAACCGGCCCGCACCTCACCGTCCAGCACGAACAGGCGGTACTCCACGCCGAACCGCACCACCTCGCTCACCAGCACCGGCGTGTCACCGTCGAGCACGTCCGGCCCCGGCAGTGCGCCGCCGTCGGGGTAGACCCGGGCGGCGAACAGCTTGTCCGCCGGCGGCTTGACGAAGGCCGGCCGGCCCAGTCGGCGCGCCTCGGCCAGGGTGGTGGAAACGACCCGGCGCCCGGTCAGGGCCGGCGGCAAGCGGGTCAGCCAGTCGGCGGACGGCTCCAGCAGACCGAGTCCGAGGTCCCGTCCGACGGCGTCGCCGAACAGCGGACCGCCGTACACGTGCACCCGCTCGCCGAGCAGTTCGCGCGGGGCCTGCCAGGACGTCGCGACGCATGCGCGCAGGCCCCGGCGCCCTGCGGCGGTGCGCAGCTGGAGGCCCGTCTCGTTGATGCGCGGCGCGAGGAGCAGGACGGGAGTGTCGGCGGTCATGGCGACGATGCTGCCGTGGGCGCGGTGGCCGTGACCACCGGATTTCGGCCGGGGCCCGCGGTTCGTCGGCCTCGGCCGGGCGGGACGCCCCCCGGCGTGCGCGGGAGGCAGGGGCCGGTGGGTGATGGCTCCGCCGCCGGTACAGGACAGCCGGTGCGGGGCAGCCGGTGCGGGGCAGGTTGCCCGCGGCGCGCGGCAGGTCGGCTCCGGCATGCGGGAGGTCGGACGCTCCTGAACGGCGGGTCGGCCGCCCGTACCCGGCAGGTCGGCTCCGGCACGTGGCAGGTTGGCTCTGGCCGAGGGGCGGGTGGGCGTGCCAGAGTCGTCCGGGCGCCGTCCGGCACCCCGGACCGCGCCCGCAGTCCCGTAGTCCGCAGTCCGACCCACCCTCAGCCGGAAGGCAGGCCCCGCCGATGACCAGCGCAGAGCCCCTCGTCCGCGTCAGCACCGCCGACGCCGTCACCACGCTCACCCTCGACTCGCCGCACAACCGCAACGCGCTCTCCACCCGCCTGATGGCCGAGCTGCACGCCGGGCTGGCGTCGGCCGCGGCCGACGCGGACGTCCGCGCCGTGATCCTCGGGCACACCGGCAAGGTGTTCTGTGCGGGCGCCGACCTCTCCGAGGCGACCGGCGCGGACCCGACGGTCGGCCCGCGCGGCCTGGTCGAGCTGCAGCGGGCGATCGTGGACTGCGCGAAGCCGGTGATCGCGGTCATCGACGGGCACGTGCGGGCGGGCGGGCTCGGCCTGGTCGGTGCGGCCGACCTCGCCGTCGCCGGACCGGCCTCGACCTTCGCCTTCACCGAGGTCCGGCTCGGCCTCGCGCCCGCCGTCATCTCGCTGCCGCTGCGCCCCAAGCTGGATCCGCGCGCCGCCTCCCGCTACTACCTCACCGGCGAGGTCTTCGACGCCGCCGAGGCCGCCCGGATCGGCCTGATCACCAGCGCCGGCGGGTCCGCCGAGGACACCGGCGTGATCCTGAAGGGCCTGCTGGACGCGCTGCGCCAGGGCTCCCCGCAGGGGCTGGCGGAGTCGAAGCGGCTGGCGAACGCCGAGGTGGTGCGCTCCTTCGAGCGGGACGCCGACGAGCTGGTGGAGCTGTCGGCGCGGCTGTTCGGCTCGGAGGAGGCGCAGGAGGGCATGCGGGCGTTCCTGGAGAAGCGGCCCGCGCGCTGGGTGCGCTGACCGTTCGCGGTGGTGACCGCGGGTGCGCCGGCCATTGGCGTCGTGCCGGCCGGCGCGTCCGGGGGCGGGACGTGGGAGGCGTCAGACCTCGGCCCTGTCCGGCCTAGCCGATCACTGCGGTGTCCCGCCAGAGGTTGAGCAGGCCCCGGTCACCGGTCCGCTCGACCTCCCCGGCCCGCTCGGCGGGCAGCCGGTTCCACAACAGCCGGTAGAGCTCGCGGGCCGGGCCGGCGAGGGTCAGGTCGGCCGGTTCGGCGCTCGCGTCGGTGGTGACGGTCAGGGGTTCCCGGGTGATCGTCACGTGCCAGGAGCCGGGCCCGTCGGTCGCGCGGACCAGGAGGGTTCGCCGGTGGTCGCTGCGCAGCGCGCTCCGGCTGCCGGTCATGAAGCCGCGAAGCAGTTCGTCGATGCCGTCGAGGGCGAGCGTGGTGTCCACGGGCGGCCCGGGCACACCGGCTGCCGCGTCCGCGTCCTGCCGGTGGATGGCGGTTTCGTGCGCCTGCCGCCGGGCCCAGAACGCGAGCGGGCTGGGCGTGGGCAGGAAGCTCCAGCACGCGAGGTCGGCCGGAGCGGTGGTGAGCGTGTCCACCAGCGTGGCGTGGCCCTCGCGGTACCAGTCGAGCAGTGCGGCGTCCGAGGGCACCGGCCCGACGGCCGCCTCCGCAGTCGCCTCGTCCGGCGGCGCCGACAGGCCCCGGGCGGTGATGGCGGTGGCCCAGCGGTGCACGGAGCCGACGTGTCGGAGTAGGTCCCGCACCTGCCACTCCGGGCAGGTGGGGACGGGGGTGGACAGGTCGGTACGGGAGGCGGCCTCGGCGAGCCGGGTGCCCTCGTGTCGCAGCGCGTCGATGTGCGCGGTGATCTCCATGGAGCGGAGTCTTCCATTGCGGAGCCGGGCGGTCCGCGATTTTCGGACAGTCATTCGAATGGCGGGGTTGGGGAGCCCCCGCGGCGGGTGGGGCGGGTGGGGCGGGTGGGCCGGGAGGGGGCGGTGTGATGTTGGCCGCCCGGCGGCTGGGCCTCCGCTACGGGCCGGTAACGTGAGCGCATGCCGATAACCCGCTCCCTCGTCTCCGCCGTCCGGGCAGGTGGCCGCCGTGCCGCCGGGCGCCTCGTCCACCAGGGTTGGCGCTGGGTGCAGAGGGCGGGCGCGGTCACCAACCGGAGCCCCGGCCCGTACCGGTTCGGCGAGCTGGGGGACGGTACGACACTCGCGTTCCCGCTCGGCGCGGTGTTCAACGAGCAGTGGATCACCATCGGGCCGTTCTCGATCATCGGCGAGCGCGTCACCATCAGTGCCGGGTTCCTGCCCGGCCTCGACCTCGGGCCGGAGCCGATCGTGCGGATCGGCGGCGGCTGCGTGATTGGCCGGGACAGCCACATCGTCGGCCACCAGTCGATCGTGCTCGGCGACGACGTCTGGACCGGGCCCGGTGTCTACATCTCCGACCAGGCGCACGAGTACCGCGCCACCGACCTGCCGATCGGCAAGCAGTGGCCGCGCAACGAGCCGGTGGAGATCGGTGCGGGCAGCTGGATCGGGACCGGTGCGGTGATCCTGCCCGGCGCCCGGCTCGGCCGGAACGTGGTGGTCGCGGCGGGCGCGGTGGTGCGCGGCGAGGTGCCCGACCACAGCGTGGTCGCCGGGGCACCGGCCAAGGTGGTCCGCCGCTGGACCGAGGAGGAGGGCTGGCAGCCGCCGCTGCGCCACGACGCGCCCCAGCCGGTACCGGAGGGCGTGACGGCGGAGCAGTTGCGTGCGCTGGTCGGGTGGGATCTGCGGCTGCCTGGCGAGCAGGGCTGACCATGGTTTTGTCGATCCTTTAGGCGAATTCTCCACTGTTCTGACGATCCGTCGGTTAGCGTGCCTTTCATTCGATTTTGATCGACCTATGGACGATCAACCTATGAACGGGGGAATCTCATGCGCAACCGTCTCGTCGGCGGCCTCGTCACCGCCGGAATCGTGTTGGCAGCCGGGATCGCGACTGCACCCGCCGCCTCGGCGCAGGCCTCGCAGTACTGCGGGTACACGGCCGCCCAGCCCACGCTGCGGTACGGCAACACCGGTGACGCGGTGAAGCAGCTCCAGTGCGAGCTCAACCACGTCACGTACTCCTCCGGCAGCGCCCGGCTGGACGAGGACGGGATCTGGGGCAAGGGGACCGACGCGGCCGTCTGGCGCTTCCAGCGGTGCACCGGCCTCGGGCAGGACGGTGTCGTCGGCCCGCAGACCTGGGACAAGCTGAACGGCTGGGTGCTGACCCACGGCTGGATCGACTGCTGAGGTCCGGATCCCGCGGAGGCGCCCGGCCGGACGACTGACCGCGCCTGCCGTCGGCACCCGTGCTGCTGCCGTCTCGTGGACGGCGGCGGTGCGGGTGCCTCCGGTTCCGCCCGGCGTGGTGTGCCGGGGTGCCGGGGTGCCGGGGTTCCCGGGACTGCCGGCGTGATGTTCCCGGGGGATGGGGTGGGGGCGGGGTCGAACGGCCGTGCGCGGAAGGGGGCCCGAACTACCCTGCGATGGTGCCCTGTTCGGCGGCCCGCGCCGCGATGGCGGCGGTGATCCGCAGAACGTCGGCGGGCCGGGCCGGATCCAGGCCGGTCAGCGCGGCGATCCGGCGCAGCCGGTAGTCGACGGTGTTCGGGTGCAGGTGGAGCGCGCTCGCGGTGTGCCGGCGGCTGAGGCCGCCCGCCAGGTGGGTGCGCAGGGTGGTGAGCAACTCCCCGGAGTCGGCGAGGGGTTCGAGCAGGGCGGCGAGCCCCGCGCGGGCCCGGCTGGGGCGGCTGAGCTGGTACTCCAGCAGGACGTCGTCCAGCCGGTGCAGCCCGGGTGGGTGTCCGAACGCCCGGGCGACGTCCAGGACTTCGTAGGCGAGGGCGGCTGCCTCCGGTACCTCGGCGGGTACGGCGGCGGCCGCACCGGCCAGGATCGGCGCACCGGCGGCCCGGGAGGCGGCAGCGAGGGTGGCGGAGAGCCGGGTCCAGGGGATCCCGGCGCCGCCGTCAGGAGGTTCCGGCGGGACCGGGCCCGTGGGCACGGCCGACGCCGACAGGCGCGACGGCCTCGGGGGCGCGGACCTTCCCGTGAGTACGGAGGGCCCGGACGGCTTGCACGGTTTGGACGGCTTGGACGGCTTCCACGGTCTCGGGGACTCAGGCCCGTTCGGGGCCCCCGGCGCCTCGTCGAGCGGGACGAGCACCAGGCCGCCGGAGGACGTGAGCGCCGTGAGGGCCGACTGCCGGGTTCGTTGATCGAGTTCGGCGCCGAGCCGGCGGAGCTTGCGGTGGGCGGCGACGCCCGGGTCGACGCCGGGGGAGTGCTCGTCGGGGTGGTCGGCGACGGACAGGCAGAGCACGGCGTAGCGGGCGGGCAGCCGGAGCCCGGCGCGTGCGGCGGCCCCGTCGGCGGGGGTGCCCGCGAGCAGTGCGGTGAGCAGGGACTGCCTGGCCGTGGACCGTCGGTCGGCGGTCGGGCGACGTCCGTCCAGGTAGCCGGCTCCGGCCGCGGTCGCGGCCCGCCGGAGCTGGTCGAGCAACAGCCGGTTGAGGACCAGTAGTTCGGCGGAGTCGCCGTCCCGGGCGTGCCGGGTGACGAACTCCCAGCAGACCTCCAGCCCGAGGTGGTGGGCGAGCAGGACGGCGTCCAGCGGCAGGCCCTCCTCGGCGCGCCGGGCGGCGGCCTCCCGGACGGCGGCGAACTCCTCGGCGGGGGCGGGGAGTCCGGTGCGGACGGTGTGGGCGAGGGCGCGGATCCGGCGCTCGGTGTCCCGGGTGAGTTCGCCGGCGAGCTGTTCGCGCGGCAGCCGGCGGTAGACCGGCACACGGTCCAGCAGTGCGGCGACCACGGCCTGGGCCAACTCGGGTACCGCGCAGAGGAGCCGCTGGTCGGCCGGGAGACCGCCGATCACCGGGACGCGCCAACCCGGTGCCGGTGCGGGGGTGTCCGGGGGCGTGCAGTGGGGTGCGTTGTGACCGGTCACAGAGAACACCGTCCAGGTCTGGGGGACACCCAAGGGCCGGGCCGGAGGGGCGACCGCATGATGGAGCCACTCGGGTTACCTGTTGGTAACAAACTTCCGCTGTGGAGGCAACAGTTGAGAACCCCACTTCTCCGCTTCTCCGCAAATCCCCTGCGACGCACGCTCGGCGGTACGTTGGGCGCGGCCCTGCTGGCGGGTGCGCTGCTGGTCGGCGCGACGGCGGTGCCGGCTGCCGCTACGGACGCCGTCGCCGCTGCCGGTACGGCCCGCGTGACCGCCGCCGAACTGCCGCCCGACGGCGACACGGTGGCCTCGCCGCCCGGCGCCAACGACTGGACCTGCCGGCCGACCGCCGCCCACCCCGACCCGGTCGTCCTGGTCCACGGCACCTTCGCCAACCGCTACGAGAACTGGCTGGCGCTCTCCCCGCTGCTGAAGAGCCTCGGGTACTGCGTTTTCGCCCTGGACTACGGGACCATCCCCGGCATCACCTCCACCGGAAGCGGACTGCTGCTCCCGATCGGCGGGCTCGGCGCGGTGCCCGACTCGGCCGCCCAACTCGCCGGCTTCGTGGACCTGGTGCGCAACGCGACCGGCGCGCCCAAGGTCGACATCGTCGGGCACTCGCAGGGCGGCATGCTGCCGAACTACTACCTGAAGTTCCTCGGCGGCGCGTCCAAGGTCGGCAAGCTGGTCGGGCTGGCGCCATCCAACCACGGCACGACGCTCGACGGGATCGTCAACCTCGCACCGTACTTCCCCGGCGTGGCGGACCTGATCTACACCGTCTGCCAGGCCTGCCGGGACCAGGCGGTCGGCTCCGACTTCAACAAGGCGATGGCCTCCCGGCCGGACACCGTGCCGGGTGTGAGCTACACGGTGATCTCGACCGTGTACGACGAGGTCGTCACCCCGTGGCGGACCCAGTTCCTCAACGGTCCGGGCGTCGACGACGTGGTGCTGCAGGACCACTGCCCGATCTCACTCGTTGAGCACGTCGGGATCGCGTTCTCGCCGACGGCGCTGCACCTGGTGACCAACGCCCTGGACCCGGCGCACGCCACACCGGTGCTCTGCGGCTGACGGCGGCAGCGGTGCTCCCCGCCCCCTTGAACCGGGGGCGGGGAGCACCGCCGTTGCGTGCTGTGCGCTGGTCGGTGCGTGCTCGTCGGTGGGGGTGTGCCGGGTGGCGCTTGGCTGGTCGGTGCGTCGGCGTGGCGGGCCGGGGTGCGTGCGTCAGTGGGCGGTACAGAAGGTGATGACGGCGGTGACGCCGTCCGGGCGCAGCTCGTACGTGCCCGCCGCGTCGAGCAGTGCCGCGTCGTAGCGGGCGAGTTCGACGGCCTCGGCACCGCCGACGACGGCCGAGCCCGCGAGGCACACGAGGAGGGCGGT
This sequence comes from Kitasatospora sp. NPDC048545, assembly GCF_040651155.1. Classification (NCBI taxonomy): domain Bacteria; kingdom Bacillati; phylum Actinomycetota; class Actinomycetes; order Kitasatosporales; family Streptomycetaceae; genus Kitasatospora; species Kitasatospora sp. NPDC048545. The sequence goes on along the minus strand of NZ_JBEZIQ010000043.1, from coordinate 68,812 downwards.
GCTCCCGGCCCGGACCTCGACGACGGCGGGTGCGGTGGCGAGGTCCACGGTGGCCTCGACCCTGCCGCGCCGTGTCATCACGTTGAAGTCCACCACGGGGCCGGCCAGCAGGCGGCAGTCGGTGGTGGCGTCGCCGGAGAACGGGAACGGCCGGTACGGCGCGTCGACCAGCTGCTCGACACCGTCGACGGTGAGTGCCATGCCGGCGCCCTCGACCAGGGTGATCACCCGGTCGATGCCGGGGAAGGGGGAGAACGGACCGGCCGAGGCCACGTCGGCCAGGCTGACCCGCCAGTCGAACCGGTCCAGGCCGGCTTCGGCCGGGAATCCGGCGACCTCCCTGGTCACCCCGCCCCCGTTGAGCCACGCCGTCGCCGGCCGCTCGCTCGCCCGCAGTACCTGGAAGCGTTCGCTGGTCGTCATGGCCCCGCATCCTGCCACTGTCGGGTCGGATCCGTCAGCCGGGGAGGGGGCGAGGGGGTTGAGGCGGCAATGGGCAGAGGGGCAAGGGGTCAGGGAACGGGCGTCAGCAAACAGATGACAGCTGACAGATTTCAACATCTGTCAGCTGCAATCTGTCATCCGCTACCCGATGTCTGTCACCCGTCACCCGTCACCTGTCGCCCGTCACCTGAACCGCCGCCCGACCGACAACGGCAGCAGCGCCGCCGCCGTCGCGGCGACCGCGACCGTGGTGAGGGCCAGCGGCAGTCCGGCCGCGTCGGCGAGGAAGCCGATCACCACCGGGCCGATCAGCATCCCGCCGTAGCCGAGGGACGAGGCGAGCGCGACGCCCTGCGGTCCGCCCGCCTCGCCGGCCCGGGCGATGGCGAGCGGAAAGAGGTTGGCCAGGCCGAGGCCGACCAGAACGAACCCGCTGATCGCCAGCGGCGCCACCGGGGCGAGGGCGGCGACCAGCATGCCGGCCGCGGCCACCAGCCCGCCGAGCAGCATCAACCGGGTCTGCCCGAGCCGGATGGACAGCCAGGTGCCCCCGACCCGCCCGCTCGCCATCGCGAACGCGTACGCGCCGTAGCCGGTCGCCGCCACCGAGGCGCTCGCGTGGACGTCGTCCGTGAGGTGCAGGGTGGTCCAGTCGGCGATCGCGCCCTCGCCGTACGCGGTGCACAGCGCGGTGACGCCGAGCAGCAGCACCAGTAGACGGGCCGGCGAACGGCCCGCTCGCGAGCCGCTGGTCCGCGTGCTGCCGGTCCGTGCGCCGCCCGCGGGCCCGCCTTGCCCGTTCGTCGTGCCGGCGTTCGCCGCACTGCTGTCCGCGGCCCCGCTGTCCGTCGACCCGCCGTTCGCCGCACTGCCGTCCGCCGGCCCGCCGTGGTGCGCCCGTCCCGTCCGGTCGGGCGCGATCAGGGGCGCCGCCGGGCTGCGCAGCAGCACGACGCCCGCGCCGACGGTGACGGCCAGGCCGAGCAGTCCGCTGAGCGCGAGTGCCCACGCGGTGCTGAGTGGTCCTGCGAGCAGTCCACTGACGCCCGTACCGACGAGCCCGCCGAAGCTGTACCCGGCGTGGAAGCTGGGCATGACCGGCCGTCGCAGTTGTGCGACGAGGTCGACGGCGGCGCTGTTCATCGCGACGTTGGCCCCGCCGTACCCGGCGCCGAACAGCAGCAGCGCGGCGCCGAGCGTGGCCACCGAGTGGGTGTGCGCGGGCAGCAGGACGGCGAGGCTGAGCAGGGCGAGCGAGCCGACGGTGACGGGGCGCGAGCCGTACCGCAGGCAGAGCCGTCCGACCGCCGGCATGGTGAGGACGGCCCCGATCGACAGGCAGAGCAGGGCGAGTCCGAGGGCGCTGTGCGACGCACTGACCTGGCTGCGGACGTCCGGGATGCGGACGACCCAGGCGGCGAAGAGGAAGCCGTCGACGGCGAAGAACGCGGTGAGCGCGATGCGTGCGGGGCCCCAGGGGCTGTCGGTCACCGGGGGTGTGCTGCGAGACTGGGTGGAGGGGCGGCTCGGTGCGGGATGGGCGCGGATTTTGTTTCGAAGCGGCACAAAGTAACAATAGAGGCGTGCAGCTCTCACCATCAAGCCCGCGGCCCGGCACCGGGAACGCCCCCGACGTGCAGCGCGACGGCCAGCGCCGCGCGGCCCCCGACCGGGGTCGGACGCTGCTCGGCCCCGCCCTCTCGCTGATCCACACCGGCCAGACGCCGACCCGCTCGGCGCTCACCCGTGCGCTGGACGTCACCCGGGCCACCGCCGGTGCGGTCACCGCCGAGCTGGAGGCGCTCGGGCTGATCACCGTCGACTCGCGCCCGGCCGGTGGCGGCCGCGGCCGCCCCTCGCACCGGCTCGCGATCGACCCGCAGGGCCCGGTCGTGGTCGCCGGGCAGATCCATGCCGACGGGCTGAGCGTCACCCTGGCCTGTCTCGGTGGGCTGCTCGACCCGCCGGTCCACCTGCCGCTGCCCGCCGCCACCGACCCGGTCCGGATGCTGCGCGCCGTCGCCGAGGCGGGCGCCGAGCTCGCCCGCGCCACCGACCGCCGCTGCCTGGCCGCCGCGCTCGCGCTGCCCAACCCCGTCACCGAACCGGACGGCACCGCACTCGCCGCGCTGCACTTCGCCTGGCCCAGCGGCACCCCGGTCGCCGACCTGTACGACGTCGAGGTCGGCCGCGCCGACCACGGCCCGAACGCGCTGCGCCCGCTGCCCACCGCGCTCGCCAACGACGCCAACCTCGCCGCGCTCGCCGAGTACCGGCACGGCGCCGGCCGCGGCGCCCGCCACCTGCTCTTCGTCACCTCCGGCCACCGCGGCGTCGGCGGGGCGCTGGTGATCGACGGCCACCTGCACACGGGCAGCGCCGGCCTCGCCCTGGAGGTCGGCCACCTCACCGTCGACCCGCAGGGCCGTCCCTGCATGTGCGGCAACCGCGGCTGCCTCAACTCGGAGACCGACCCCGACGCGCTGTTCGCCGCCGCCGGGCTCACCCCCGAGGCGGGGCGTCCGCTGCTCGACCAGGCGCGCGAGCTGTGCCGGGCGGCCGCTACCGACGACCGGGCGCGCGCGGCGGTCGAGCACGTCATCGACCGGCTCGGGCTCGGGCTGGCGGGCGTCGCCAACATCCTCAACCCCGACCGGGTGGTCCTCAGCGGCCTGCACCTCGACCTGCTGGAGGCCGCGCCCGAGCGGCTGCGCATGGTGGTCGCGGAGCGCAGTCTGTGGGGGCGAAGCGGGCGGGTGCCGATCGTGGGCGCGGAGCTGGCGCACGGTGCGCTCGCGGGCGCGGCCGAACTGGGCTGGGGGCCGTACCTGCTGGATCCGCAGTCGGTGCCCGTCCAGGTCGGCTAGGGCGCGCGGCGCGGCGTGGTCCGTGGCGGGGCGGGGCCGTGGCGGCCGGGCCGTGGTTCCGGGCTGTGGTTCCAGGGTGGGGTTGTGGCCCTTGGGCCCCGGCCCGGCCCATGCCGAAGACGATAAGCGGAAGCTGGGCCTTCGAAAACGGTTACTTATCGTGACAGTCATACACTCGTAGTGAGCAGTGGGGGGCCACCACGAGGGAGAAGTCATCATGAGCACCCAGTCCGACGCCGAGCGCGGCATCGAGCGCGAGACGCGGTCCGGTATCGAGCCGACCATCGACGTCGACCGCTCCGACCAGGACTACCGGGTCTGGCTCAAGGAGGCGGTGCGCAAGGTCCAGGCCGACGCCAACCGCTCCGCCGACACCCACCTGCTGCGCTTCCCGCTGCCGGCCGAGTGGGGGATCGACCTCTACCTCAAGGACGAGTCAACCCACCCGACCGGCTCCCTCAAGCACCGACTGGCCCGCTCGCTCTTCCTCTACGGGCTCTGCAACGGCTGGATCCGCCCCGGAAAGCCGGTGATCGAGGCCTCCAGCGGCTCCACCGCCGTCTCCGAGGCCTACTTCGCCCAGCTCATCGGCGTGCCGTTCATCGCGGTCATGGCCAAGAGCACCAGCCAGGCCAAGATCGACCTGATCCAGTTCCACGGCGGCGAGTGCCACCTGGTCGAGCGCTCCGACGAGGTGTACGAGGCGTCCGCCCGGCTCGCCGAGGAGACCGGCGGGCACTACATGGACCAGTTCACCTACGCCGAGCGGGCCACCGACTGGCGCGGCAACAACAACATCGCCGAATCGGTCTTCGCCCAGCTGCGCCTGGAGCCGCACCCCGAGCCGGCCTGGATCGTCGCCACGGCCGGTACCGGCGGCACCTCGGCGACCATCGCCCGCTACGTGCACTACATGCAGTACGACACCCGGATCTGCGTGGCGGACCCGGAGAACTCCTGCTTCTTCGAGGGCTGGGTGCGCCACGACCCGGACGCCGTCTGCGGGAGCGGTTCGCGGATCGAGGGCATCGGGCGGCCCCGGATGGAGCCGAGCTTCGTTCCGGGGGCGGTCGACCGGATGATGAAGGTCCCGGACGCGGCGTCGATCGCCGCCGTGCGGGTGCTGGAGCAGGTCCTGGGCAAGAAGGCCGGCGCCTCCACCGGGACGGGCCTGTGGAGCGCGATGCGGATCGTCGCCGAGATGCGTGCTGCCGGACGGACCGGCAGCGTGGTCGGCCTGATCTGCGACCCGGGGGACCGCTACCTGGACAAGTACTACTCGGACGACTGGCTGGCCGGTGAGCGGATCGACATCGCGCCCTACCGGGCCGCGCTGGAGTCCTTCCTCGCCGGCGGCTCCTGGGTGGGCTGACGCATCGGTCGCCGGCGTCTCGACCGGTCGACCGGTCGAGCGGTCGCACAGGCCTACGGGCGGCACGGTGACGGCGTCGTCGGCCGCGGCGATCTTTGGCACGACCGGGTGGCTGTGTCGGCCTGGCCGGTGCCGACGCGGCTGATGCCGACGGTCGACGCGCACGGTCGGCGTGTCGGCCATCGGGGCGCGGCCGGTGGTGGCGGTGGCTCGGGAGTACTTGGCCTTCGGGCTCGCCAACCCTGCGCTCTGCGACGTGATGGTCACCCTCGTCAGGGACCGCGAACGGATAGCGGATGGCGGCGAACAGCTGACAGCTGACAGATTTCAGACTCTGTCATCTGTCATCTGTCATCTGTTGGCTGTCGCATGTTCGCCGTCGGCGGCCCGGCGCCCGACGCTGTCACCCGGCGCCCGACTGTCGCCGGACCACCGCCCGGCCGCCCGCGAGGTCGATCCCGGTGCGCTTCGGCGCGCCGCCGTGCTCGTCGTCCCGCAGCACCAGCTCGACCCGTCGCTGCTCCAGCTGTACCCGCTTGCTCGGGTAGAGCAGCGCGTGCAGCTCCTCCGTCGCGGTCGCCCCCGCACCGCGGCCACCGGCCGGAGCCGATGTCGGGCGGGCGCGAAGCCGCCGTGCGACTGCGCCCAGGAAGAACAGCACCACCAGCCCGGCCGGCAGCAGCAACCCGCCCGCCGCGCCCGTCAGAAGCATGCCCATGTCCGCCTCAACGGCCCGGTACGGCAGGCGAGTTCCCGGCCGTGACACCGCGACCGCGGCACGGGCCGTGACACCGCGACCGCAGCGCGGACCATGACCGGGCTACGGCAGTGGCGCGCCCGGCAGGTCGGCCGGGACGAGCAGTTGGAGCTCCTCGGTGGACGGGTCGGTCAGGTGGGCGATGCGTACGGCGTGCCGCTCGACCATGGTCTCGAAGACCTGCCGCGCGGTGCGCCCGTTGCCGAAGTTGGGGCCGCGATCCAGCCGTCCGAAGTGGCCCAGCAGCGCCTGCTCCGCCTCCTCGGACAGTGCGTACTCGTGCTCCGCGCACTGGGCCCGGGCGATCTCCAGCAGCTCGTCCGCCGTGTAGTCGGGGAAGCTGATGGTGCGTGAGAAGCGTGACGAGACACCGGGGTTGGCGGACAGGAAGCGCTCCATCTCGGCGGTGTAGCCCGCCACGATGACGACGACCTCGTCCCGGTGGTCCTCCATGAGCTTGACCAGGGTGTCGATCGCCTCGCGTCCGAAGTCCCGTGCCCCGTCCTCGGGGGCGAGCGCGTACGCCTCGTCGATGAACAGCACGCCACCGCGCGCCCGGTCGAAGGCGGCGGCGGTGCGGATCGCGGTGGAGCCGATGTGTTCGCCGACCAGGTCCACCCGCGCCACCTCGACCAGGTGCCCGCGCTGGAGCACCCCGAGCGAGGCGAGGATCTCGCCGTAGAGCCGGGCGACGGTGGTCTTGCCGGTGCCGGGGGCGCCGGTGAAGACCAGGTGCCGGCGGAGCGAGGGTGCCTTGAGCCCGGCTTGGCGGCGGCGCCGGCCGACCGAGATCAGATCGATCAGGGTGCGCACCTCCTGCTTCACCGTGGCCAGTCCGACCAGGGAGTCCAGTTCGGCGAGCGCTTCGTCGGCGGGTCGGCAGTCCGGGATCGGGGCGATCGCCGCCGAGGCGGTTGCGGAGGGTGCCAAGGCCGGTGCGGCGGCGAGTAGTTGTGACGCACGGGGTGACGGTACGTCCGCACCCCCGAACGGCGTCCCCAGCCCTGACCCGGGTGCGGAGCCCAGCCCCGAGCCCGGTCCGGATCCCGCTCCGGGCCCCGACCCCGACCCCGGCCCCAGGCCCGATCTGCGCCCGGATCCCGGTGGGGGTCCCGCCGCACGGACGTCGTCCGAGGTGCAGCCCTCCGCGACCGGCCCGGGCTCGGAGAACTCGAACCCGGCGCGCTCGTTCTGCTCCGCCCGGCACCGGGTGAGCTGTGTGCGGCAGCCGTCGATGATGTGGAAGCCGAAGCCCTTGCCGTGCGAGACCCGGCAGTCCTCGAAGGTGCCGCGTCCCTGCGCCGAGACGTACACCCCGGCGTCCGTGCTGGCCCGCACGCTGCAGTCGCGCAGCACCGGGTCGGCGCCCTTGGTGACGATCACCCCGGTGGCCACGTCGGAGATCTCGCAGTCGGTGAGCAGTCCGCCGCTGCCGTGGTCACGGAACCAGAGCCCGGTGCCCGCCTCCTGGACCCGGCAGGCGGCCAGGGAGACGGTGGCCCCGCCGCTGACCGAGACCGCCGAACTGCGGATCCGGCTGAACGAGCAGCCTTCGGCGGTGGCGGCGGAGTCGCGGTCGAGGACGAACAGGGCGTCCGGCAGGTCGTGCAGCGAGCAGTCGGTGAGGGTGAGCCGGGCGCCGTCGCTGACCCACAACGCCGGGTACTCGCCGCTGGATCCGTGGATCTGGCAGGCTTCGGCGATGGCCTCGGTGCCCTGGTCCCAGACGGACAGCGCGCCGCGCCCGAAGTCCCGGATGGTGCTGTGCGAGAGGCTGAGCCGGGAGCGTCCGCGCAGGTCGGCGCCGTTCTCCGGCAGGTCGTGCACCCGGCAGCCGGTCAGGACGAGTTCGGCCTCGCCGTCCAGGGTCAGTCCGTTGCCGGTGACGCGGTGGATCTCGCAGTCGACCAGTCGCCCGCCCGCCTGCGAATCGGCCTGGACGCCGCTGCCGCGGATCTCGTAGATCTCGCAGCCGGTCAGTTCGGCCGCGCTGCCGGGATCGGAGAGCAGCACGCCGGCGCCGGAGGTGTGGTGGACGCGGCAGCGGTCCAGGGCGGCGGTCGCTCCGCCGAGGACGGCGAGCCCGGCCTGGCCGGCGGCGGCGACCTCGCAGTCCTCGAAGGCGGCTGCGGTGCCCTCGCCGCGCAGCCGGAGGCCGAGCCCGCCGGGGTTGGCGACGACGCAGCCGCGCAGCGTCGGCCGGGCGCCGCCGGCGATCTCGATGCCGGTGGCGGAGCGGGTCTCGATCCGGCAGCCGCTGAACGAGGGCGTTGCCTCTGCGCCGGTGACCAGGACGGCCGGGGTGGAGCTGTCGCCGCCCTCGACGACCAGGTCGCGGACGGTCGCCGCGGCGGTGACGGTCAGTGCGACCCCGGAGGGCGGATCGATCCGTACGGTGCCCGGCCCCTGGGCCGGGACGATCGTCACCGGCTTGTCCAGTAGCACGTTCTCCCGGAAGGTGCCCGGCCGGACGGTCACGGTGTCGCCCGGTTCGGCGGCCGCGAGGGCTTCCGCGAGCGTGTCGTAGTCGCCTGCGCGGCGACGCCAGCGGGATGCGCTGTCCTGGGTGACCCGGACCCTGTGCTCAGCCATGACGGTCTGTCGTCCCCACCTTCGTCGAGCCGGCGTGCAACGGGCCGAACGCGCGGGGGTGCGCGGGCCGTCCGCCCACCGTAGCGCGCTCACATGGGTGGTCCGGCCGCCCGTTGTCGCGCGGACACCGGTAGGGCCCACCGCCGCCACAGGTTCCGACCACTTGTTTCAACGAGCGCGCACAGTGGTGGTTCCGTGCGGTGCCGGCCGCGCACGACTGGCCGTCACACCGGGCGGCCGTCGAACCCGGTGGCCGTCGCCCCGGCGGTCGTCACGTGAGGGCGACGGCCGTGGCGCAGGGACGGCGGTCGCGCCGGGGCCGCTCCGCAGCGGAGCCGGTCTCGCGCGACCGCGCCCCCCGCAGGGTGCGGCCCGCGCTCAGCGCCCGTCGGCCGGCCAGTGCGCCCCGTCCTCCAGCACCTCGACCTCGTCGCCGAGGCGCAGCGTGCCGAGCACGTCGCCCTCGACGCCGGACGGCCGCTCGGGGATCAGGTTCTGCCCGAAGGCGGCCTTGCGCAGCAGCCGGTGGTGCCGGGCCAGGGTGCGCAGGGGTTCCTTGCCGCGGCGCTCGCCGGTCTCCTGGTCGGTGGTGGTGATGACGCAGCGGCCGCAGGGCTTGACGACCTTGAAGGTGAGCCCGCCGATCCGGACCCGGCGCCAGCCGTCCTCGGCCCAGGGCTCGGTGCCGGTGACCACCGCGTTGGGGCGGAAGCGCTCCATCGGCAGGGGCCCGTCCTCCTCGGGGTGCTCGGTGGCGATCAGTTCGTTGAGCCGGTCCAGCGAGGCGGTGGTGGTGAGCAGCAGGGGGAAGCCGTCGGCCATCGAGACGGTGTCGCCGGGCGTGCCGTACTCGGGGTCGACGGGCCGGGCGCGCGGGTCGTCGAGGTGCACCAGGCGGTAGTCGCCGAGGTGTTCGGCGATCCACTCGTGTGCTTCCTTGGGGGCTTCGGCGGCGCGGAAGCGGGTGCCCCAGACCTCGACGTCGGCGAGCGGGTCGCCAGCTGCGACGGCGGGGGCGGGGACCTCGATCCGGGAGCCGTCGGGGGCGGTCAGCGTGAGCGAGCCGTCGGGCCGGAGGGCGGGCCGGATCTGTCCGAGGGCGGCGTCCTCCCGCTGGCTGACGAAGCGTCCGGTCGCGTCGGCGAGCATCCAGCGGCGGTCTCCGGCCAGGCCCCAGGGATGGACGTCGGCGCTGTCCGGGCTCAGGCGGTACATGGACTTGACGGGGTACACGTGGAGTCCGGTGAGCTGCATTCCCCCATCCTGCCAGTAGGTTTCCGGCCGGACGCAGGGCCCCCGTATGCGCACGGACCGCCCGGGACGCCGTGGGGGGCGTTCCGGGCGGTCCGTGGATGACCCGTTTCTCCGTTCGCCCGGCGCTCAGGGGTCGCCGGGTGGTGCTCAGGTGGTGCGGGTGCGGGCCGTGTGGGGGACGGCCTCGGGTGTCAGTGGCTCAGTAGCCCTGGCCCTGGGACTGGTAGCCACCGCTGCCCTGGAACTGACCGGGGTCGCCGTACGGGCCCGGGCGCTGCGGCTGCATCGGGCGGACGGGCGCGGCCGGCGCCATGGCGGGGCGCAACTGGGCGCCGCCGAAGGACTGGTCACCGCCCTGGCCCTGGAAGCCGGGGCCGCCGGCGGACGGGCCGCCGAAGGACTGCGGACCGCCGAACGACTGCGGACCGCCGGGCTGGGCCTGGCCGAAACCGGCCGGGCCGCCGGCCGGCTGCGCGCCGAACGACTGCTGGCCGCCCTGGCCGCCGATGAAGGTGTTCTGGCCGCCGAAGCTCTGGCCGCCGGTCGGCTGGTAGCCGCCGCTGGCGGTCTGGGTGAAGGCCGGCGTGCCGGGCTGCGGTCGCTGGTACGGCTGGGGGGTGCCGTAGCCGGGGAGCGCGGGCTGGGGGGAGGCGTACGCCGGCGCGGGCTGCGCGGGGATGTACGCCGTGGCGGGGCCGGCGGAGGGGCCGCTGCTCGGGCCGGGGCCCAGGGCGAGGCGGGCGGGCGGCAGCGCGGGGAGGTTGCTGCCGGGGGTGTCGTACCCGTTGCCGTACCGGTTCTCGTAGGACTGGCCGAGGCCGGATCCGTAGCCGGTGGACAGTGCCGGAGGGAGGGCGGCCGGCACGTTGATGGGTGCGATCTGGGGGACGCCGCGCTCAGCCACGAGGCTGTCGTAAATCGGCGTGCCGGAGGAGAAGGACGGAGAGGGGTAGCCGACTCCGTCGTAGGAGCGGGGCGAGGTCATGGGGCATACGGTAAGCCCACAATGCGCCTGCTGAGGAGAGCGGGAGGGGGAGCAGTTCGAGTGTTTACACAGTCTTCGCTCGCACAAAGGTATCGAAAGTAGGAAGAACGGACATAGCGGAGATCGATTCAGGACAACCTTGGCACCCCGTCAGTGATCGAACAGTGACCGGACGGTGCCGTCGGTCGGCCTTGTGGTGACCGGCCGGTGGACGGCCGGGGGCCCTGCGGAGAAACTTTTGCGGATGGGGCGTGCGCTGGCGCATTCGAGCCCCCGCCGAGGGGGTGGCGGGGGCTCGTGAATGTTTCGGGCATAAAGATCCCGTCAGTGCGCTGACCGGCTGCTTCGGTGCCGTCGGTCGCCGGGTGCTGGTCGCCGGGCACTGCCCCGGGTTGCCGGTCACGAGCCCGGGTCGCCGGTCACGAGCCCCGATCGGTGGTCGCGGCTCCGGATGTGCAGGTCAGTGCGACTGCAGCGCCTGGTTCTGCGCGGGCAGGCCCGGCTTGGTGATCTCCGAGGTACAGAAGGAGCAGCGGGTCGCGGCGGCCGGGATCGAGCTCAGGCACTCCGGGCAGTCCGCCTTCGCAGCGGGCGCGGGCTTGGCCGATTCGAAGCGCGACTGCAGCTTGCCGACCGGCACCACCACGGCGAAGTAGATGACCGCGGCGGTCAGTACGAAGCCGATCACCGCGTTGACGAAGAGGCCGTACGGGAACCGGGCGCCGGCCACCTCGAAGGTCTTCTGCGTGAAGTCGCCGACAGCGCCGGACGCGACGCCGACCAGCGGGGTGAGGAAGGCGCTGACGAACCCGGTGACGACGGCGGTGAAGGCGGCGCCGATCACGATGCCGACCGCGAGGTCCACCACGTTTCCGCGCAGCAGGAAGCTGCGGAATCCCTTGAACACCGGGCGACTCCAAATCCGTACAGGGAGGGGGAGATGGGGCACGCGGCGGCGCCCCGGCCGGACATCCTGCCGAGCGGTCCGGCCCGAGGTCCAACCGCGTTCACCCGATCCGCGTAACCGCCGTGGGGCCCGGCGATGACGGGCCGGGCGGGGCGCGGGCGCTCCGCGTACCGCCTTGTCGGGCTCCGGAGGCGCGGGTAACCGGAGCGTGTAGACCGGTACTTGGCCCGGTGGCCGCCCCCGGCCCGGCCCGGGTCGTTCCCCGGCCCGGGGCGGCGCGGCGCGGGTCGTTCCCCGGCGCGGGGCGGCGCGGCGCGGCATCGGACGGCACAGCACCGGACGGCACGAAACGGCGCCGCACGAAGCCGGCCGGCACCGACGTGCGGCGCCCCGGCCCGGCGCGACGGTGGCGAACCGGAGCGCAGCCCGGGGCGAGACGGGGCGCACGGCGGTCGCAACCGGCGCACGACGGCGGCTCTCTGGCGCACACCGGGTGTACAAGCGCGGGCAGATGGGCCACCATCAGGTTGCGCGAAGGGGCTGTCCCCGGCGGAGCACTGTGCCAAGGTCGGTCCATGCCCGACCATATGTCGGCCGATCCGGCCGGAACCCGACCGCGCGTCCTGCACCTGATCAGTGATCCACGCCGCGGCGGCGCCCAGAACTTCGCCCGTGACCTCCACCGGGAACTGGGCCGCCGGGGCCAGTCCTCCGCGCTGTGCGCCCTCGCCCCGCACCCGGCCGTCCGCCCCGGCGACGCGGAGACCGACCCGGGGGACTGCGCCGGAGCCTCCGGCCTGCGCACCGCCGTCGTCCTCGGTCCGGGCCGGCTGCGCCCGAGCACCCTGCGGGCCCTGCGCTCCGCCGCGCGCGCCGCCGACGTGGTTCTCGCCCACGGCTCCGACACCCTGGCCGCCTGCGCCCTCGCCCTGGCCGGCACCCGGACCCCGTTCGTCTACGTCTCCGTCGGCCACCCCCGCTACTGGACCGCCAACCGGCTGCGCCGGGTGCGTGGTGGCGCGCTGATGCACCGCGCAGCCGCCGTCACCACGCTCACCGACGAGGCGCGGGCCGTCCTGGAGGAGCAGTTCACGCTGCCCGAGGGCAAGGTGCACGTGATCCCCAACTCCCGTGCTGCCGAGAGTTATCCGCCCGCCGACGGCCGGGACGACCGGCGCGCCGCCCGGCATGCCCTGGGTCTTCCGGCGGACGTCCTGCTGGTGGCCTGGATCGGCGCCATAGCGCCCGAGAAGCGGCTCGACCTCGCCCTCGACGTGCTCGACCGCCTGCCCGACGTCCGGCTCGCCGTCGCCGGGGACGGCCCGCTGCGCGAGACACTGGCCCGCCACCCGGCCGCCGCCCGCGCCCACTTCCTCGGCCCCCTGCCCGACCCGGCACCGCTCTACCGCGCCGCCGACGCGCTGCTGCTCACCAGCGACAGTGAGGGCGTGCCTGGCGCGCTGATCGAGGCGGCGCTGGCCGGCGTCCCCGCCGTCGCGACCGACGTCGGCTGGGTGCGCGAGGTCGTCCGGGACGGTGCCACCGGCGCGCTCGTCGCCCCCGGGGACCCGCTCGCCCTCGCCGAGGCGCTGGGCAAGGTGCTGGCGGTCAACCGGGCCGGCCTCGGTGCGGCGGCCCGGGCGCACGCGCTGGAGCACTTCGAACTGGGCGCGGTGGTGGATGCCTGGCAGCGACTGGTGGCCGAGGTGTGGACGGCGGGCGAGGCGCCGGCCGACTGACGCGGGACAAGGCGACGCGTCCGGTGCCGCTGTGTCGCTGTGCCGCTGCGCCGTTGCATGGCTGCGCCGTTCGGGCGAATCCCGACTTGTCGTCGCGCACCGACTCGTCGGTAGCGAGCCCGTCACCAGCAGACTTCCGGTGTGAACTCGAAGTCGCTGCTGCGGTCCACCGTCCTGCTCGCCGTCGCCGCCGGGATCGCCGCGTCCCCGGTCCAGGCCGGTGCGGCGATCCACCAAACCCCCTCCGAAGGTCCCCAGTTCGTCAGGCTCGACCAGCCCCAACCGGTGCGCGAGAGTGCCCGGACCGAGGCGGTGGAGTTCTTCTGGTACGACTGCAGCCACTCCCAGGCGCTCGAACAGCCCCTGCAGACCTGGGCCGAGAAGCACCGCTCGGACGTCGCGCTGCGCCGCGTCCCGGCGATCTGGCCGGGCAGCCCCGAGGAGGAGGTCCAGCGCGGCCACGCGCGGATGTACTACACGCTGGAGCGCCTCGGCCTGGTCGAGCGCCTGCAGGTCGGTGTCTTCCGCGCCGTCCACAACGACCACGCCGGCCTCGCCACCGAGGCCTCCGCGACCGACTGGGCGGTCCACCACGGTGTCGACGCCCAGCAGTTCCGCGAGGCCTACCGGTCCGCCGAGGTGCGCCGGTCGGTCGACGACGCCGCGGCCGCGTTCGTCCGTTACCGCATCGACGAGCTGCCGACGGTCATCGTCCAGGGGGAGTACCGGACTTCGCCGACGAAGGCCGGCGGCGTCGATCGGATGCCCGGGGTGCTCGACCAACTGGTGCAGCAGGAGCAGGCGAAGCAGGGCTGAGCCCCGCGGATCCGGCGACGCGTCCGGCGACGCGTCCGGCGGCGCGTCCGGTGGCGCGTCCGGCGGCGCGTCCGGTGGCGCGTCCGGTGACGACTCCGGTGACGCATTCGGTGTCGCATTCGGCGACGCAGTCGGTGACGATCGATCAGCTCGCCTGTGCACTCGGGCCCGTGGGCTTCACTCACGGGCTTGCCTAACCGCCTCAATGCGGTTTAATGGTTAGCATGAGCGAGCTGATGATCCCGCACGTCCACCACCGCCACGTCGACGTCGACGGGCTGCGCATCTTCTACCGCGAGACCGGACCGGCCGACGCCCCCGTCCTCCTGCTGCTGCACGGATTCCCGTCCGCCTCCCACCAGTACGCCCGGCTGCTCGACGCGCTCGGCACCCGCTACCGTCTGATAGCCCCCGACTACCCGGGCTTCGGTCACAGCGACAGCCCCGCACCCGACGCCTTCGCGTACCGCTTCGACACCCTCGCCGACGTGGTCGACGGCTTCTGCCTCGCCCTCGGCCTGGACCGCTTCGCGCTGTACGTCTTCGACTTCGGCGCGCCGGTCGGCCTGCGCCTGGCCACCCGCCGGCCGGAGTGGGTCACCGGCCTGGTGGTCCAGAACGGCAACGCCTACGAGGAGGGACTCTCCGCCCAGGCAAGGGAGTTCATCGCCAACCGGCGCGGCGTCCCGGGCGCCGGGGAGGCCGCCCGCTCGATCCTCACGGCGGAGATCACCCGCAGCCAGTACGAGGGCGGCACCGGCGACCCGAGCCTGGTCGCTCCCGACGGCTGGACCCTCGACCAGCACTTCCTCGACCTCCCTGGCCGCAAGGACATCCAGGTCGAACTGGCCCTTGACTACTTCTCCAACGTCGAGCTCTACCCCGCCTGGCAGGCCTGGATGCGCGCCCACCAGCCGCCCGCGCTGATCCTCTGGGGGCGCAACGACCCCTTCTTCACCGAGGCCGGCGCCCGCGCCTACCTGCGCGACCTGCCCGGAGCCGAACTGCACGTGTTCGACACCGGACACTTCGCGCTGGAGGAGAAACTGCCCGAAATGGCCCCGCTGATCGACGACTTCCTCGCCCGCACGCAGAAGTAGTGGCCCGGCCGGAGCGCCCGTCCCGGGGGCGGGCTCAGTCGCGGCGCAGCAGGTACGTGACGAAACCGAGCGTCCCCCGGTAGCCGTGCAGCCACTCCGTGCGGTGCCGGTCCGCGGCCTCCCGGGCAGCCGCCGCATCAGGGTGGTCCGGGTGGTCCAGTGCCCACTCGGCGAGCGAGCCCGTCCAGGCGAACTCGTAGTCGTCCCACTCCCGTTCCGTGCTGACGTGCCCGGACACCGGCGTCCAGCCGTCCGCGAGGACCAGGCCGGTGGTCGTCGCCAGATCGCCGAACTCGTCCGGGGTCGAACCCAGCCCGTCCAGCACGGCCCGGGACGGCTCGCGCTGCCAGAACGCCTCCCCGACCAGCAGCCGGCCGCCCGGGGCGAGGAGTTCGCGCGCCGCCGCGAGCGTCGGCAGCAACCCGCCGAAGGCGTGGGTGGAGCCGACGCACAGCACCAGGTCGAAGGGTTCCTTGGCGGTGAACTCCCGCGCGTCCAAGTGGTGCAGGCCGATCCGGCGCTCGACGCCGAGGGCGGTCGCGGTCTCCCGGGCGCGGGTCAGGGCCCGGGCGTCCAGGTCCACCCCCACGGCGTGCCAGCGCGGGCGCGCGGCCAGCGCACGGACCAGCCAGGCACCCTCACCGCAGCCGAGGTCCAGCGCCCGGCCGTCCTCCCGCCCGGCCGTCGCGCGCTCCAGCAGTCGGGTCACCGACTCGTCCGCCAGCGGTGCCGCGATCGGGTGGTGGGCATGGGCGAGGCGGGAGATCTGCTGACGGTCCATCCGAGCAGTATGGAGCCGATCGGCGAGCCGCGCCGGAGAATTCCCCCGGTCCGCGGGGGAGACGGGGCCTGCTCGCGGGCGTGTGCGGGGGTCACGCCCGCGAGTAGGTCCGGCCCTTCCACGCCGCCCCCCGGCCGCGCCAGTGCTGCACCGCCGAGTCGACCGTCATCCCCAGGTACAGCCCGGCCGTGAACGGCAGCAGCAGCACGGTCGGGGCCGGCTGCCCGTAGTACCGGACCATCGGCAGGTACGTGCCCGCCATCAGCGCCCACGCCGCCCCGCCCGCGGCAGCCACCGCCGGGGCCCCCGCCACCAGCCCGGCCACCGTCGCCACCGGCGGCACCAGGTACACCAGCCCCAGCCCCAGCACCGTCCCGAGCAGCAGCAGCGGCGAGTACCGCAGCTGGGCGTACGCGCTGCGCGACACCATCCGCCACAGCTGCCCCAGCCGCGGGTACGGGCGGACGCTGTCCACGTCGTCGGCGAGGCCCAGCCAGGTCCGGCCGCCGGTGGCCTTCACCGCCCGGGCCAGCGACACGTCGTCGATTACGGCGCCCCGGATCGCCGCGACCCCGCCGGCCCGCTCCAGCGCCTCGCGCCGCACCAGCGAGCAGCCGCCCGCCGCGGCCGCCGTACGCGCCCCCGGACGGTTGCTGCGGCGGAACGGGTACAGCTGGGCGAAGAAGTACACGAAGGCCGGCACGATCAGGCGCTCCCAGCCGGTCTCCACCCGCAGCCGGGCCATCTGCGACACCAGGTCCAGGCCGTTGCCCTCGGCCGACGCCACCAGCTCGGCGAGCGAGTCCGGGCCGTGCGCGATGTCCGCGTCCGTCAGCAGCAGGTACTCGACGTCCGGACCGGCCAGCTCGACCCCGTGCCGCAGCGCCCACAGCTTGCCCGTCCAGCCCGGCGGCAGCGGGGGAGGGGTGGTGACGGTCAGCTCCAGCCCTTCGATCGTCCGCAGCTCCGCCGCCACCGGGCCGGTGCCGTCCGAGCTGTGGTCATCCACCAGGATCACCCGCGCCCGCCCCGGGTACTTCTGCGCCAGCAGTGTCGGCAGGCTCACCGGCAGCACCGCCGCCTCGTCCCGGGCCGGCACCACGATCACCGCCTCCGGCCAGCGCGCCGACGGGCGGCGCGGCGGCAACCGGACGTCGGTCCGCCAGAACATGCCGTGGCAGCACGCCAGCCAGAGCCAGACCAGCAGGGAGGACGCGGCGATCCACAGCAGGACGGTCACCCCGGCAGTCTGCCGCAGAACAGGGCGGGACGGACGGATCGACTAAAGTCTTGACCCGTGAAGATCGCACTGATGGACTCCGGAATCGGCCTGCTGGCCGCCGCCGCCGCCCTACGGAAGCTGCGCCCGGACGCGGACCTGGTGCTCTCCTCGAACCCGGCCTCGATGCCCTGGGGGCCGCGCACACCCGACGAGGTGACCGAGCTGGCCCTCGGCTGCTGCCGGGCCGCCGCCGCGCTGGAACCCGACGTGCTGGTGGTCGCCTGCAACACGGCGTCGGTCCACGCGCTCGCCGCCCTGCGCGCCGAGCTGGAGCCCGGGCTGCCGGTGATCGGCACCGTCCCTGCCATCAAGCCCGCCGCCGCGCTGGGTGGCCGGGTCGCCATCTGGGCCACCCCGGCCACCACCGGGAGCGCCTACCAGCGCGGGCTGATCCGCGACTTCGGCGGAACGGCCGACATCACGGAGGTCGCCTGCCCGGGCCTCGCGGACGCCGTCGAGCACGGCGACGACGACGCCATCACGGCCGCCATCGCGGACGCGGCCGCCCGTACGCCGGCCGGCACCGACGTCCTGGTACTCGGCTGCACCCACTACGAACTCGTCGACGACCGCATCCGTGCCGCCGTTGCCCCGACCGCCTCTGCGGCGCTCACCCTGTTCGGCTCCGCCGACGCCGTCGCCGCCCAGGCCCTCCGCAGGGTCGGCGACCTCACCCGGACGGGTAACGGCACGCTCACCGTGCTCCACGCCGGTGCCACCGCCACACTGCCCGCGGCGGCGGCCCTCTACCCGCAGGGCAGCGCACTGGCCACCCTGATCGGCTGACCCGCCGGCGCGGCTTCCGACCGCCGGCGAAGACACCAGGACCTCGCAGGCGGGACCTCCCCGCCCGGAGTTCCCTGCCAGGAGTTCCCTGTCAGGACCTCGCCACCAGGACCTCTCCGTCACGGCGCCCCGACCGGGGCCTCGCCGCGAGCCGGGGAGGTCCTGGTGTCTTCGCCGGCGAACGCGGGCCCGACGTGCGACCGGGAATCGGGTGGCCGCGTCCCGAATGCGCCGGATTCGGGGATGCGGAATTCCCGCAGCAGCCTCGCGACCCGTCTTTCTCGCGTCATCGAGGATTCCGGCAGGAATGCCGGGAGAGGGATCGGATATTTCTTCCGGTGCGGAGGGCCGACGTATTCGGCACTGGTTTCCGTACCATTCTTCGCGCCTGCGGAGTCGGCCCGGCCGGCTTGTCGGATGCGCCCGGTCGTCGGCCGGCTCGGTGTGCCGCTGTTCGGCGCATTGCGTGGGAAGTCGGCCTGCCCGACTTCTCGCGTGCGCGATTCCATTTCTGTTTCCATGCGCGTAGAGCGATCCGGGCTGCCTGCCGGTGCGGGAGGGGCCGATCATGTCGACGCCCTGGGGTGGGAGGCGACGGTCGGCGGTCCTCCCGGCCGGTGAGCTGCGGCGGACTGCGCGGGAAGTCGACCCGGCCGACCTCCCGTGCGACCCACAGGTCGGCCCTGGCGTGCCGGTGTGCCCCTGGCGGTGGCGTGCCGTGTGAGGGATCGGCGGGATCGGGTTCCCGACGTTGGGCAAATTTGTCGTGCTCATGCAATTCTGAGCGATATTCGCGCATGGTGATTTGATGTGTGCATGCCCGGTGCGCGCGGGAAGTCGGCCTGGTCGATTTTCTGTGCAGGTCGCCGACGGGTGGTGGCCGGCGGTTCGGAGAGTCGAGTGTGCCGCGTTATGGGGTGGACTGTATCTACTCGCGTAGAAGTTCCTGTCGGGTACGAGAAGTCGGATCGGTCGACTTCCCATGCGAGGGGCTTGGTGGCATCTCGTGTTGCCGGCGTGTGGTGATGGTGTCGACTGCGCGGGATTTTGGGCGATTCGGCTTCTCTGTCCGGCAATGTCCGCCCGGCAATTCGCAGCCGAGAGCTACTCGCGTAGATCCGATGACGCCGACACGCGCGGCGGCACTACTCGCGTAGATAGCGGGAAAGGGTGCATTCGTGCCGAATAGGCATTGTGCGTGACTGGCAGGCACATGACGCCCGGGTGGCGGTGCGGCACCCGGCCATGCGACCAACCGGCCATGCGACCAACCGGCCGTGCGGCCGGTTGGTGCGGCGTGGGAAGTCGGCCGGGCCGACTTCCCACGCACCGGGGTCAGGCGACGGCCTGGCGGCGCCAGCGGCGGTAGGCCGGTTCGAGGCCGGAGAGGATGGTGTCGAAGCGGCGGGTGGTGGTGGCCGAGTCGACCTGGAGGCGGCTGATCTGCAGGGGGTGGGAGGGGAGGCGGGGGCCCAGGCGGTGGTCGGAGAGGAAGCCGAGGCGGTAGCCGAGCTCCTGCAGAACGGTTTCGGCACGCGGGTCGTGGCCGCCGTCCGGGTAGGCGAACGCCGTCGGCGGCTCGCCGAGCCAGCGGGTGAGGGCCTCGTGGGCGCCGGTGATCTCGGCGCGGACGGTGTCGTCGTCGCAGCGCCCGAGGCACGGGTGCCCCTGGGTGTGGTTGCCGATCGCGACGCCGCCGTCCCGCAGGGCGAGGAGGTCGGCGGGGGTGAGCTGCTCCTGGCTGGGCGGTCGGCGGTCGGCGCTGACCCGCAGTTCGTGCAGGCTGCGCCGGCGGTCCGGGTCGGGCATGGCCTTGAGCCGGCGGAGCAGCTGGGAGGGGTGGCCGCAGTCGAGCGAGCGGGCGCGGCCGCCGTGCCGGGCGAGGAAGTCGGCCTCGTGCCACCAGAAGGGCCGCTCGGTGCCGATGAGCTCCGAGATGACGAAGGCGGTGGCCGGAATGCCACGGGCGTGGAGGGCGGGCAGGGCGTGGGTGACGACGCTCCGGTCGGCGTCGTCGAAGGTGACCAGGACGCTCCGGGGCGGCAGAGGTCGCCGCTCGGTCACGGCCTGGAGGACGGCGGTGAGCGAGACGGGCGTGGCGAGCCGCTGGAGCCGGTCGAGCTGGGCGCCGAAGGACCGGTGGTCGGTCACCCCGTGGTACGCGAGCACGGCGAGGCGCTGGGCGGCCCGGGCCCGGAACAGCGGCTGGACGGGGGCGAACCGCAGCCATTCGCCCCGTGGGTCCTGCTGTTCCGTTTCGACGGCCGGTCGGCGACGGCCCCCGCCGTGCCGGCCGGCCTCGTGCCGCTCCGCCGCGCACCCGACGGGCGGTGGCAGCGCGCGCACGCCGGGCACGGGCCTGGCGCGGGCCATGGAGATCGATGGTGTGGACTGGGACTGCGGCACGGTTCCCCCTCGTTCGCCGAGCGGCGTGGCGGTACCGCCGGAGGACGGAGCCGGCCTCCGACTCCAGGGGTCGGCGGCTCCGCCCCTGGACTTTCCTGTTCTCGGTGGGGGATTCACACCCGTCCCTCGAACGGCTCCTGGATCACTCAATGCCATTGAGACCGTTGCACCGCGGGGATGGTTGTACCGGGGGGACGAGGATTTTTCGTGGACTGATTGTGGAGTAGGAATGCGCATCCGCGGCCCCGGGCGGCCGTCGGACGGCGCCCCGGATCCGACCCTGCGGCCACTCCCGTCGCACCCCTTCGGCCGCCCCCGTCCCGTCGTCCTCGGGCCCTCGTCCGGCCCTCGGCCGGGGGTCGTCCGGTGGTTGCTCAGCGTGGTCGGGCCCGCACTCCCTGCGGGCTGCCTCCCGCCTCGCCCCGGGGTACCTTGGGCTCATGGCAGATGCGGACCGTGATCCCTTCCACCTGCACGGCGCCTCCCGGATGGCCCGTGCGTGCAGTGGCGGAGCCCTGGTCACCCACCAGCTCCCGCTGGCCGTGGCGGGCCTGGCCTGCCTGGTGGTGGGCATCGTCGTGGCGGTGATCGTCCCGGACAGTGACGGCCCGGCCTGGGCGATGGCGGTGGCCGGCTGCCTGGCGGCCGGTGTCCTCCTGCTCGGCCGGATCGCCTTCGGTCTCTTCCGCGATCGGCGGCGTGCCGCGCTCTAGGCGTCGACGGGCGGCGCTCCGTGCGTCGACGGCCCGGGTGGCGGGCGCAGACCGAACACGGGCCAAGCGCGCGCCAAACGCGGACCGGATCCGGGCGGGCCGCCCACTCTGATGTCGATCGCGTTCGGAATTTCGAAACGGCAGATCGAGCGAAATTGGTCAAGGCGACCGAATATCGTCCTGCCGGGCAATCTTTGGCCCCTTCTTTCATCATTCTTCGACGGCGGCTTCATCGTGCCTCTACTGTGAATACGTTCTTCCGGCTCGAATCGCCGTAGAGGGGGAGCGATGAGCGGCAGACCGGACCGCGCCGTGTCCGCCTCATGAAACGCGGTGGTGATCTCGCCGTCGCCGCCCTGGCCGCGGTCGTCGCGCTGCCGCTGGCCCTGTTGATCGCGGTCCTGGTGCGCTGCACCACCGATGGACCGGTGTTCCAGCGGCAGACCCGGACCGGGCGGCACGGCCGCGAGTTCCAGGTCCTGCGCTTCCGGGCCGACGGGGACGGTCGGCTCGGTACCCTGCTGCGCCGCACCGGCCTGCAGGAACTGCCGCGGCTGTGGAACGTCGTCCGGGGCGAGATGGGGGTGATCGGCCCCGTCCCGGCCCGGCCCGACCAGGTGGAGCACTACTCCTGCCGGGAACGCGTCCGGCTCGCCGTCCGCCCCGGACTGACCGGCTGGGCGCAGCTCCACGGCCGGGGCGCCGAGCTCGACCTCTGGTACGTCGAGCACCGCTCCGCCCGGCTCGACCTGCACATCCTCGGCCTCACCGTCCTGGCCCTGCTGCGTCCCTCCCCCGACCGGCTGCGCGCAGGCGGGGACCGGCGGGGCTGACCCGACCGGGCCGACCGCCGCTGGTCGCGCCGGCCACTGCCGAGTTGGCCACCGCCGATCCTGACGGCCCACCGCCGAGTTGGCCACCGCCGATCCTGACGGCCCACCGCCGAGCCGAGCCGACCCCGGCGGGCCCGGCCGCCGGAACCGACCCGGCCCGAACCACCCGGCTAGGCTGCGCCCCATGGCAATTCCCCCCTTCCTCGCCGACCTCCGTTCCCTCGTGGGCCACCGCCCGCTCTGGCTGAGCGCCGTCGTCGCCGTCGTGCTCGACGACCACGACCGGGTGTTGCTCGCCCGTCGCGCCGACGACGGCCGCTGGGCGCCTGTCGGCGGCATCCTCGACCCCGGGGAACAGCCCGCCGACGGTGTGGTGCGCGAGTGCGAGGAGGAGACGGGGGTGGTGGCGGTGCCCGAGCTGCTGGCCTCGGTCACCGTTTCGCCCGAGGTGACCTACCCGAACGGCGATGTGACGCAGTACCTGGTGCTGACCTTCCGCTGCCGCGCGGTCGGCGGTGAGGCGCGGGTGAACGACGACGAGTCGCTGGAGGTCGGCTGGTTCGCGCTGGACGCGCTGCCGCCGATGATCGAGTCCGAGCACGAGCGGCTGCGCCACGCGCTGGGGTGCGAGGGTCCGGCCGTCTTCAGCTGGGAGGGCAAGGAGCGCCCCTGAGCACGGCCCACCCCTGAGCACGGCCCCGGCTCCGGTCAGCCCTTGTGCTGCCGGTAGGCCTCCTCCGCGGCGTCCAGCACCGCCGCGAGGTCGCCGCCCGCGGTGGCGGTGGCGGCCGCGGCCACGGCGCCCTCGACGAACGGGGCGTCGGCGAACCGGACCGGGAACGGCAGGCCGTGCTCGTCGGCGTCGGACAGCAGGGTGCGGACGGTGGTGACGGCGCCGCCCAGGTCGGCGAGCACCACCACGCCGTGGCCCTGGTCCACCCGGCGGGTCGCGGCCGCCACCAGGACGGCGCTGATTCCGGGCCCGTCCGACGGGTCGCCGCCGGTCGCGGAGACCGGGGCGGGGGAGTCGGATCCGGTCAATGCGAGCGCGAGGTCGCGTACGGCGGTGGCCAGTTCCTGGCTGTGCGAGACCAGGACGACGCCGACCCGGCCGTGTGCGGGGGGCCGGGCGGGGGTCGGCCGGGGCAGCGGCGTGGCCGAGGGCGGCGTACGGGGTGCCGGGGGGTGGGCCGAGGGGGCGTCGGAGATGGGGATGACGTCGGCGCGGGTGCCGTCCCGGCGGCTCATCGGCTGCTCCCTTGGGCGGGTTCGGTGGGTGGGGCGGGCGGGGGTGCGGTCCGGCCCCGTGCGGGCCCGGGAGGGCTCCGTACGTCGCCGGGGGCGCTCTCCCGGGCCTGTCGGCCGGGCGGCGCCCTGGCAGCACTCTGGCAGCTGCCTGCCGCCCCTGCCGGTCGGGACACGCCTCGACCCTCGCGGCGAAGTCCGGACCTCCTCCGGCGGCGCTGTGCCCCGGTCGGGGAGGACTCGTCAACCCGCTGACCGGGGCGGGGCGGTGTGACTAGGCTGGTCCCGGAACGCCGTCGGGAGGAGATCGGTCAGTGGCAGTCAACAGCGGGACGGACACGGAGGTCGTCGGCGCACGGCGGGAGCCGACGCCGAGCGGGAAGCCCAAGGTGGACTTCACCGGTGCGGAGTGGCTGTGCAGCAGCCAGGGTGTCGGGGATGTCCAGATCGCGTTCGTGGACGGGTACATCGGGATGCGGGACGGCCGGCAGCAGGACGGGCCGGTCCTGGTCTTCACGCCGGCGGAGTGGCGGGCCTTCGTGCTCGGCGCCAGGGACGGCGAGTTCGACCTCACCTGAGCCGCGCGTTGAGGTGGCTCGAAGTCGCTTGGAGTCGCTTGGAGCCGCTCGCCCGAACCGTCGCGGAGCGGGGCCCGGACACCGACCGGGCCCCGCTCCGCAGGTGTTTTCCGGTCGGAACATCACAACTGATGATCTATTGAGCGTGCCCCGTCAGAATTTCTGTTGACTGTTAGACAAACGCAGCTCAGAGTATGAGCACAGGCAGACGCCGTGCCCACCGCCCCCACGCGGCCAGACACGGCGCCTGCTGTGCGGCCCGGCAGCACTGCCAGGCCATCCTCCCAGTCATCCCCTGCGCACCGGGGTGCGTCGGCCGGTCCCGGCCCACGAGGGGCCGGCAGTCGCCGGGAGGTTGGCGCCGGATCCGAGAGCGACTCGGACGACGGCACCGATGCTCGGGACCCGCACGCCCCCACGCGGCGGCGTCCCGAGCAGATCCACGGGAGCGACGGGCCGGGGCCCCGCGGATCTGGCTTGTGGTGTGGAACTGTTGGCTTGTGTGTTCGTGCTGTGTGCGATGACGAAGCTGGGTGCTCGGCAGTTCGGCACGACGAGTGCACAGTGAGGGATACGCGTGTAGGGCCGCGTTGCGACATGCCGTCCCCCCGGAGGGTGAAACCCAGAACGGCTGTCGTGCTGAACCGAACGTAGCCCGGACGGTTGCTCAGAGTCAACATTGGTCTCTGAGCGTCGATCTCCCGCCCGTCCCCCGTCGGTGCCCCACCCACCTCGCGAGCGTGGTGTGCCGGACACGTACGATGTTCCCATGTCTTTTCTCCGCCGTCGCTCCGGACAGCCCGCCGGCCCGGACTTCGACGTGCTCGCGATGGACCCGGGTGACTGGCCCGGCGACTTCGGTGCGGCCATGATGACCGGCCCGGACGGCTCCTGCCAGGGGATTTTCCTGCGCTACGACCTGTTCGGCGGCAGAGGCCCGGCGATGTTCATCGGCAACCTCCCCGAGGGCTCGCCCGCCCGGGAGACCGGCGACGACGTGCCCTTCGAGGTGCGGCAGCTGCTCGCGGCGCTGGAGAACGACGAGCCGGTCGAGTTCGTCTCGGCCGAGGACTTCCCGGTCATGCTCGGGGACGACCTGCTGATCGTGAAGAAGGTCAAGGTCAGCGAGGAACGCGTGTTCTGCGCCCAGTTCGGCCGCAGCGACGGCGTCCTGGTCACCATCGCCTCCTGGGACCGACCGATTTCGGACGACCTGTACCAGCTGCTGAAGCCGCTCCCGGCGGACATGTTCCAGCAGGGCTGATCCCCGGCTCCCCGGGCTCGCCACCGCCCCGCCGGGGCCGCTACCCGCGCGGGAGTCCGGCGCCCGCCCGGGGGCCGGACGGCGCTTGACGGTTTCGATCAACGGTTCGTACAGTCGCGAACATGCCGTGCCGTCTCCCGTTGCTGACCCGTCGCAGGCACCTGGACCTGCGGCGCACCGCCAGCGCGGCGTGTCCGGGCCGCTGAGGGGGATCCGTCCCCCGGCGGCGGGTGGTCGACCGGTGCCGGTCGACGCCGTGACCCGGGGGCGGGCCGTGAACCGACCTCCGGGGCCGCCAATCGGTACCGCGCGCCCGAACGGCGTGCCGCCCGCATCCGTCGAGCCCACGCTGCCGCCCGGAGGCACAGCACATGACGACCCGCGCCGCCGACCGTCCGTCCGCCGACCGTTCGCCCGAGGAAGCCTCCTCCGGCGGTCTCCCGCTCGACGACCGTTCCTCCAGCGCCCGGCCGAGCGTCGGCCGCCCGGCCGCCGGACGTTCCCGGCCGGCGCCGCCGGCACCGCCGTCGACTTCCGGCCGGACCGATTACGGCCAACCCGGGTCCGGCGGATCCACGTCCGGCCAATCCGCGTCCGGGCGACCGGCGTCCGGGCAGGACTCCGCGTCGGCGTCCGACCGCGTGGCGGTCGAGACCGCGCTGGCCGGGCTGCCCCGGGTGGTCGACCTGCTCGCCGCCCGGGCCGAGGAGCACGACCGCGACGCGACCTTCCCCTACCAGGGCATCGAAGCGGTCCACGAGGCCGGGCTGCTCACCCTCACCGTCTCTCGGACGTACGGCGGACCGGGCGGCACGCTCTCCGACACCGTCCGGCTGCTCTCCCGACTCGGGCGCGGGGACGCCTCCGTGGCCGTGGTCACCGCCTTCACCCTGCTCCGGCACGCCGAGCAGGCCCGCCGCGCCGACTGGCCGACTGCCGGCTACCGACGCCTGCTCACCGAGTCCCGGCGCGGCCCCGCGCTGGTCAACACGCTGCGGGCGGAGCCCGGACCCGGAACGGGCGGACTGCCGGAGACGGTCGCCCGGCGGGACGGCGACGGCTGGCTGCTGACCGGCCGGAAGACCTACTGCACCGGAGCCGAGGCGTTGGCCTGGATGGCGGTGACGGCGCGGACCGACGAGGAGGAGCCGAGGATCGGGACCTTCCTGGTCCGCGGCGAGAGCGAGGGCCTGGAGATCGACCCGACCTGGGACCAGCTCGGACTGCGGGCCAGCGCCAGCCACGACGTGGTGCTGGACCGGGTCCGGGTGCCGGCCGACCTCGCGCTCGGCCTGGGCACCCGCGAACCGAGGGGCGGCACCGAGAGCGGCGCCGGCAGCGTCCCCGCGGCCGAACTCTCGCGCGCCTGGCACGATCTGGCCCTCTCCGCGGTGGCGATCGGGGTCGCCCGGGCCGCCGAGTCCTGGCTGGTCCGCTTCCTCAACCAGCGCACCCCGGCCAACCTGACCGAACCGCTCGGCACCCTGCCCCGCTACCGGCGCGGCCTCGGCGAGATCGAGGCCCAGCTGATCGGCGCCGAGGAACTGGTCGCGGGCCTGGCGCCCCGGGTGGACCGGGGCGAGCCGGACGCCGTCGCCCGCACCGGCCCGGCCCACCTGCTGGCCACCCGGGCCGCGACGGCGGCGGTCCAGCAGGCCGTCGCCCTGACCGGCAACCCCGGCCTGAGCCGGCGCCACCCGCTGGAGCGCTACCTGCGGGACGTGCTCAGCAGCCGGGTGCACCTGGCGTCGGACGAGACCGTCCTGGAGGCCGCGGGCCGGGCGGCCCTGGAACGGGGCGCCCGACCCTGACCGGCCGGTCCAGCGGCGGTTCGGCAACGGCGGCGCGGGGAGGACGGTTCAGCGCGTCCCGACGGCGGCCCGGACGGCCCGGCGGGCGAGCGCGGCGTCGTCGTAGAGCCGGCGGATCATGATCCGCTGCTCCTCGCCGGCGCCCGGCACGTCGTACAGCCGGATCTCCCGCATCAGCACCAGCACCAGGTTCACCAGGAACGCGTCCCGGGCCATCGTGCCGCCGCTCTGGGCGAGTTGGCTGATCTGGCGGCGTGCCGCGCTGTCCCCGGAGAGCACGCTCCACAGCACCGCCAGGTCGTAGCCGGGCAGGTACCAGCCGGCCTGCTCCCAGTCGACCAGCACCGGGCCGGACGGTGCCAGCAGCATGTTGCTGAGCAGGGCGTCGCCGTGGCAGAGCTGCAGCGGGGTGTGGCCGAGGCCATGCAGCAGACCGCGCAGGTCGCCGGCGTCCCGGTCGGTGAGCTGGCCCACCGAGTGGTAGCGGGCGATCTCCAACTGGTAGTCCAGGCGCGGCTGGAACACGTCGGTCGGTGGCCGCCAGAGGTTCAGCGTCCGGACCGCGGTGAGCAGCGCCCGCACCTCGCCCGGGGTGGGCGCGTTGACCGGGTGGCGCTCCCGGGCGGCCGGCCGGCCGGGGACGCGCTCCATGACCAGCACGCAGCGGTCGTGGTCGGCCGCGACCAGTCGGGGCAGCCGCACCGGCGGGCGGTGCCGGACGAACGCCCGGTAGACCGCGACCTCGTGGTGGAAGTCGGCCACCAGCTGCTCGAAGTACTCACTCCGCACCGCTTGCGGCGCCAGGCACTTGGCGACCACCGGAGCCCGCCCGATGGTGCCCGCCACCAGGATGTGGCGGCTGCCCTCGCGCAGGACCTGGCGCGGGGTGAACGCGGGACATATCCGCGCGACGCTCGCCAGCGCGGCCCGGACCGACGGGGTCTGCAGCGCCGACGGATCGATCCGCTCCGGCCCGCCCGGCTGGCCGGGCCGGCGGGCGCGCAGCACCTGGCCGTCGGCCTGGCGGGCGAGCGGGATCCGGCCGCCGACCGGCGGGGCGGTCTCGGGGCCGCGCAGCCCCAGCGCGGTGCGGCCGGTCGGGACGACCCGGGTGTCGGTGGCCCGGCCCTCGACGCCTCGCGGAGCCACCGGACGGCTCGCCGGGGGCGCCTGCTTGGGGCCGGGCCGCCCGGCAGCTGCGGTGGGGGGGCGCAGCGCGGTGCGGGTCGCGGTCGGCGTGGGGGTCGTCGCTGAGGAGTACATGGGCTGAGGGTGGTCCCTTCCGGTCCGTCGGCGGGTGCGGCCCCGCGGGGGCGGGGAGGGCGGTGCCGTGTGCTTCCTGGCGTGACGGCGGCCCTGCGGGTGGTGCGGTGAGGCGTCGGGTGGTGCGGTACGGCGTCGGGCGGAGCGGTGCTGCGGGCGGTTCGTACGCCGTCGCGGTGCGGCGGGTGGTGCACGGGCGCCGGGCACGGACGCGGGGTCAGGTGACCCCGGTTAGGCGCTGCTCGGGCCGTCCGCACCCTGGGGAATGCGGTCGGCCGGACATGCCGTGGCCGTGCCCGGCGCTCCCGCGCCACCCGGCCGCGCCACCCCCTCGGGTGAGTACCGGGGGCGTCCCGTGACACCGTCAGGGGAGTGCCCCGACGCCGGTGGGACGCCGTCCGACCCGGGGGGCGAGGTGGCGCACCCCTACAACACACCCGTCGGGCACTGGCTTAGTAGTCTGGCGGGCCCTGGCGAACGGTGGCGAATGCTCGCCTGGCACTTGCCCGAGCCTCTAGCCTCGGAGGAGCCGAGGAACCTGGGGGCTTCATTGAGCAGGGAACCCAACACCCGACTCGCCGACCTGTTCGTCCTGACCGGATGGTCGAAGGGCGAACTCGCGCGGCTGGTCAACCGC
This sequence comes from Kitasatospora sp. NPDC048545, assembly GCF_040651155.1. Classification (NCBI taxonomy): domain Bacteria; kingdom Bacillati; phylum Actinomycetota; class Actinomycetes; order Kitasatosporales; family Streptomycetaceae; genus Kitasatospora; species Kitasatospora sp. NPDC048545. The sequence continues at coordinate 40,380 of NZ_JBEZIQ010000043.1, read as the reverse complement.
CGGAGTGCCGCGATGGGACAGATGCAACTGTCCACCGACACGTCGAGGGTACGGCGTTGGATCGAGCAGGGGGAGATCCCGCGCGATCCGGTGCCGAGGGTGCTGGCGGCCGTGTTCACGGAGCGGCTCGGCCGTGTCGTCACCACTGAGGACCTCGGTCTGGAACGACACCGGCCCACCAGGTCCGGAGCGGAGCCGTCCGCAGCAGTGCCATGGTCGCCGGATCGAACAGCCGCGGTCCTCACCGAGTTCACGGGAATGGACCTCATGCTGAACCGACGTGGATTGGTGGGCGCCGGAGCCGCGCTCACGGCCGGGGCGGTCATCGCCGACTCGCTGAAGGGCTGGCTGGGCGGGGACGCCGTCGCGTACGCGGCCGCCGTCCCGGGGCCCCGACAGGTGGTCACCGGGGGCGGGGCACGCCCGGTGGTGGATGTGTACGACGCGGGCCCGGTCGGGCTCGACGAGGTGGAGTCGCTGGAGCGCTCGGTGCAGGTGTTCCGGGCCTGGGACGCGGCCCGCGGGGGCGGGCTGCAGCGCAAGGCGGTGGTCGGACAACTCAACGAGGTCGGAGGCCTGTTGACGCACCGGCACCCGGCCGCCGTGGAACAGCGGCTGTGGCTGGTCGCGGCCAACCTCGCGGTGTTGGCGGGCTGGATGTCGCACGACGTCGGCCTGGAGCCCACCGCCCAGCGGTACTTCATGATCGCGGCCGAGTCGGCCAAGGAGGCGGGCGACCGGCCGCGGGCCGGCGAAGCGATCTCCCGGGCCGCCCGGCAGATGGTCCACCTGGGCCGGGCCGACGACGCGATCGACCTGATGTCGGCGGCCAAGGCGGCCGGCGGTGAACCGGCGCCCAGAACGCGCGCCATGCTGAACACCGTCGAGGCCTGGGCGCACGCCTCGATCGGGCACTCCCAGGACACCTACCGGCTGCTCGGCGAGGCCGAGGACCTGTTCGCCGAGGACTCGCCGGAGCCGCCGCCGTCCTGGATGCAGGTGTTCGACGAGGCCGAACTGCGCGGCATGCAGGCCCTGGTGCTGCGCACGCTGTCCGAGCACGATCCGGGGGCGGCCCCCGAGGCCCGTCGGCACGCGGAGCGGGTGATCACCCTGCGGGAGGGCACCGGACAGCTGCGCTCGGCGCTGTTCGACCGGATCACCCTGGCCTCGGTGCACCTGATCACGGGCGAGCCGGACGCGGCGGAACTGCAGGCCAAGATGGTGATGAACCTGATCGGCCAGAACTCCTCGCACCGGACCTGGGACCGGCTGCGCGAGATGTACCGGCTGACCGCGGCGTACCGGGGTCTGCCGGTGGTGGACGAGCTGCGGGCCGAGTTGGGGCGGGAGCTGCGGGCGGCGGACGCCAAGAAGCGGCCGCGGCTGACGTGAGGGGCGGGGTCGGCGCGCGGGCTCCCGGGTGCGTGGGGGAGTCGCGGCCCGGTCCGGTGGTGTGGTCGTCCGGTCCCGCGGTGCCCGGTGTCCCGGCCGCGCGGGGTGGTGGCGGGCTCAGTCCGGCGGTGCGGGGCGGAGCAGCATCCGCAGGGCGGTGACGGTGCCGTCCGCGCCGAGGACGGGTTCGCCCGCGCACTCGACGCTGTGGTGCCGTCCGCCGGGCCGACGGATCCGCAGGGTGCCGGCGGCGACGCGGCCGTGCACCAGTGCGTCGGTCATCATGCGGCGCAGCAGTGGCCGGTCGGCCTCGGGGACGCGGTCGGGCAGCCGGTCGAGGCTGAGCGGGCCGTGGTCCGGGTCGCACCCGAGGAGGAGGTAGGTCTCCGCGTTCCAGCGGATGCCGTCGGTCAGCAGGTCCCATTCGGCGGAGCCGAGGACGACCTCGTCGCTGCCGCCGCCGAGGTAGGGGCCGGACGGCTCCCGCGCCGTGCCGTCCACTCTGCCGTCCGTTCCGCTGTCGGCGTCGCCGCCGGTGCCGTCGTGGCCCGTCCCGTCGCCGCCGTCGCGGCCCGGTCGGCCGTCCGCGCCCGGGGCGCTCGTGCCGCAGCCGTCCGCGCCCGTCGGGGCGCCGTCCACCGTGGCGGTGCCCGACGGGCGGGCGGCGCCTAAGGGCATGTTCATGGCGGGTCCATCGCTCGGATTCGGCCCGCTTTGGGCGGGTCGTACGGGTAGTGAGAAGACTGTCGCACAACGTCCTCATCCTCGTGGGTGATTTGGACAGAACGCAGGCAAAATTCCCCTGGCATATGCCACTGTGGCGGCCGACCTCGTCGCCCTGTGTGCGGCCGAGGGCCCGAGGCGGTAACCTTCGGTGATTCCGGCGCCCGGGCGCCCACCGCAGTACCGACCAGAGACCCCGGCGACGGAAATCCCGTTGCCACTACGACCGCCGCAACGGATGCTGACCTCATGTTCGAGCCAGTGATAGCACCCAGTGCCAGCCTCCTAGGCCTCCTGCAGCGAGGCCGTGGTGACGGGCAGCTCCATGCGCTGGCCGCCGACCGTGCCGAGGCCATCGCTGCGCTGGAGGAGTGCGTCACCAGGGATCCGCGAGCCGACTGGCAGGTCGAGAGCCGATCCCTCTACTACGCCCGCCTCTACATGGAACTGGAGGCCTCCCTCGACGGCATCGAGGACCACCTCCACTCCGCCGAGGACCTCGTCACCGACGACGAGAGTCGCACCGGCCTCGCCCTCTCCGTCCTCGGCCACCTCGCCGCCTACGGCCGGCGCGACGCGCTGCTGATGCTGCGCGAGTACGCCGCCACCGGTGCCAACTGGGCCTGGGCCCTCGACGAGCTCGCCCTGCGCGACGACGACCGGGGCCTGCTGCTGCTTGGCACCGCCGTGCTGGACCACTTCCCGCCGGGCCCCGAGGGCGACGCCGAGCTGCGCGAGTTCATCCGCAACGCGTACGAGCCCCGGCCATGGCGGCTGTGGGCGGCCTACCACCCGCGGGTGGCGGCGGCCGGTGAGCAGTCCCCGTTCGACCTGTGGCAGCGCCAGGTCAACCGCGGCGGGGTCACCCCCGGCTGGTCCACCGCCGACGTGCTGGTCTGGGCCGACCAGGGCGACCTCGGCGGCCTCGGCGCCGACGCCTTCCTCGGCCGTCCCGACGCCCGACCGGAGTCCCCGCGCGACGCCGACCCCGCAGGCGGCCCCGCCGCGGTGGACCGCCGCGCCGCCGCGGCCGCCCGCTGCCTGACCGCCGTCGTCCGGCCCGAGGACCGGCCGGTGCTGCTGGAGGCCGCCCGCAGCGGCCTGCCCGGCGCCCGCCGCGCGGCCCTGCGCTACCTGGTCGACCAACGGGACCCGGCCGCGGTCGAGCTGATCGAGGCCGCCGCCGCCGACGTGGACGACCGGATCGTGCGCGCCGCCCTGGAACTGCTCGGCCGGATGCGCGGTCCCGAGGTGCTGGCACAGGCCCGCCGCTGGGCCGACCCGGCCACCGGCGGCGCCGACAGCGCGCTCGGCGAGGCCGCCGTCCAACTGCTCGCCGACGCCGGTGAGCCGCAGGACGCGCCGCTGGTGGTGGCCGGGCTGCGCCGCTGGGTCTCCGTCCGGGGGGTCGGCGGTACCGGGCTCGGGTCGTTGGTGGACGGTGCGGGGCGGCTGGCCGCCGCCGACGCCGTACCGGTCCTGCGCCACGTCTACGGGGAGGCCGCCTCCTCCGAGCTGCGCGGACGCGCGGCCCGGGCGCTCGCGGCCACCGACGTGCACTTCCCCGAGGGGCCGGCCGTCGAGTGCCTCTGGGACTGCGAGGAGTCCACGCGTGAGCTCGCCGCGCGCCACGTCGCCACCACGGGCGACGCCCGCGTGCTGGAGCGGCTGCGCAGACTCGCCGCCGATCCGGCCGAGGAGGCCGAGGTCCATGCCGCCGTGCGCGGCCGTCTGACCGCCGCCCGGGAGTTCGGGCGTTAGGTCCTCACAGCCGAGTGGGCCGGGGCACCGATCGTGGTGTCCCGGCCCACTGCTCTTCGGATCCATCCCCTCGTCGGGAGCCGCTCCCGGGTTGCTCCGGGGCCGTTCCGGAGCCGCTCCCGGGCCGTTCCGAGGCCGTTCTGAAACGTGGTTCTACTTCACCGCGCCCGCGTCCGGGGTCAGCACGCCGCCGGCCACCAGCCCGATGATCAGGACGCCGAGTAGCACCCGGTAGACCACGAACGGCAGGAAGCTGTGGGTCGAGATGTACTTGAGGAACCAGGCGATCGCCGCGTAGCCCACCGCGAAGGCGATCAGGGTGGCCAGGATGGTCGGGCCCCAGGCGGGTGCCGGGCCCTCGCCGATCTTGAACAGCTCCAGCGCCCCCGAGGCGAGCACCGCCGGGATCGCCAGCAGGAACGAGTAGCGGGCCGCGGCCTCCCGGCTGTAGCCGAGCAGCAGGCCCGCGCTGATCGTGCCGCCGGAGCGGGAGACGCCCGGGATCAGCGCCAGCGCCTGGGCGAACCCGTAGACGCCCGCGTGTGGCAGCGTGAGGTCGGTGATCGGGCGGGCGTGGCGGACGGCGCGGGTGCGGTCGGCGAAGGCCAGGACCAGGCCGAAGACGATCAGCGTGGTGCCGATGATCCGCAGGTCGCGCAGGTGGGTCTCGATGGCGTCCTGGAACAGCTTTCCGAGGATGCCGATCGGCAGGGTGCCGATGATCACGAACCAGCCCATCCGGGCGTCCGGATCCGAGCGCAGCGCCGGGCGGACCAGTGACCGTGCCCAGGTCCTGACGATCGAGGCGATGTCCCGGCGGAAGTAGATCAGCACCGCCGTCTCGGTGCCGAGCTGGGTCACGGCCGTGAAGGCCGCGCCCGGGTCGTCCCAGCCCAGCAGCGCGGAGAAGACCCGCAGGTGGGCGCTGGAGGAGACCGGCAGGAACTCGGTGAGCCCCTGGATCAGGCCGAGGACGGCCCCGTGGAACCAGTTGATCACCGGGCACCCGCCGGGGGTATCCGTCGGGCAGTGGGCAGGGGCGGCATGGGCGGGTCCTCGCGGGTCGGAAGGGGCGTGCGGACGACCGCGCCCGCCCGGCCCGCAGGCCGCGCGCGGGCCCGGCGCGCGGCCGATGGTACGGGGTGAAAGTGACAGTTCTTTGTTCACTCTTTGTTCGGTCTTTGCGTACGGGGTCCGTTCCGGGCGTGCGCGGCCCCCTCCGGCCGCGTGCGACTACTCCGCGGGCCGCGCCCGGACCCAGGTGCGGTCCTCCGTCAGGTACCGCTCGACCGTCAGGCCGGCGTCGGCCAGGGCCTGCTCGAACTCCCCGGTGCCGAGCGGACGGGACAGGAAGGTCTGCGTCCAGGTGCCGTCCGGGAACTCGTACTCGCAGCGGACGGAGTTCACGCCATCGCCCACGGGCGTGGCGGAGACGAGCCGGGACCACGCGCCGGGGCCGATCGCGGTCTCGCGCGGGACGTTCAGGTGCCAGTCCTCGCCCTCGCGCTGCACCAGGACGCAGCCGCCCTCGGCGACGTGGCGTCGGCACGTCGCCAACAGTCTCTGACGCACCGTCACATCACCGGCGTGCACCAGGAAGGAGGCGAGCATGACGACGTCGAAGCGCTCGCCGAGGTCCAGGTCCTCGATCGGGCTGCGCACCGTGCGGACGCCCTCGCGGACCCGTGCCAGCATCTCGGCGGACTCGTCCACGGCCGTCACGGTGAAGCCGCGCTCGGTCAGCGGGTGCGTCATCCGGCCGACACCGCAGCCCAGTTCGAGGATGTTCGCGCCGGGCGGCACCGCCGCCTCGATCACCTCCGGGGCGTTGCCCGCGGGCAGGCGGCTCCACACTTCGACGGCGCAGCCGTCCGGAGTGATCGCGCCCTCGCCGGTCCCGTCGTAGCCCTTGCGTCGCTCGTCCGTCATGTTCCTCATCCGAACACGGGCGCGCGGATGTGAGAAGAGGGCGTCGCAAAGGGCTTGCTAGATACCCTAGGGGGGTATAGCTTCGATCATCGACGGAGCGAGGAGAGCGGCGCCGAACGGGCGTCCGGGCACGCGGAGGACGACATGGCACACCCCGCACAGCACGAACACCACGGGCAGCAGGAGCACCAGGGTCACGGGCACGAGCGGCACGAGGCGCACGAGGCGCACGAGAATCATGGGCCCCACGGGCCCGAGCACCACGCGAGCCACGGACAAGACCACCAGGGTCACGGCGGGCACGGCCACCACCACGCCGACGCCGGCGGCGCAACGAGCTGGCGGACGGCCGCGCAGGCAACCCTGCACTGCCTCACCGGCTGCGCCATCGGCGAGGTCCTCGGCATGGTGCTCGGCACCGCCTTCGGCCTGCACAACGGCGCGACCGTGGTGATCTCGATCGTCCTGGCGTTCGTCTTCGGCTACGCGCTGACCATGCGCGGCGTGCTGAAGGCCGGTCTGGACGCCGGCGCGGCGGTGAAGGTCGCGCTGGCCGCCGACACCGTGTCGATCCTGGTGATGGAGCTGATCGACAACACCGTGATGGTCACCGTCCCCGGGGCGATGGACGCCGGCCTCGGTGACCTGCTGTTCTGGGTGGCGCTGGCGGGCTCGCTGGCCCTCGCGTTCGCGCTGACCGTCCCGGTCAACAAGTGGATGATCGGCCGGGGGCGCGGCCACGCCGTGGTCCACGCCCACCACCGGCACTGACCGGTACCGTCGCCGATCGTGCTCCGAGGCTCCCGAGGCGCCGAAGGTCCCTGGGGCGCCCAAGATTCCCGGGGTTCCCGAGACTTCCGGCCGCGGCCCGCACCGACCCGTTCGACGGTCGGCGCGGGCCGCGGTGCCTTCCGGCCCGCCGGCCGTCACCCGCTGCCGCCTGTGGTCGACCGCTGCCGCCGGCTGCCGCCCGCTACCGCTCGGTGCCGTCCAGCTCGGCCAATGTCGCGTGCAGCCAGGCCAGTTCGGCCTCGGTGGTGGCGCGGGCGATCAGCAGCTGGCCGCGTCGGAACGGGTCGGGGAACTCCTCGGCGCCCATCGGGCGGTCGCCGTCGTAGTAGAAGCTCGCCGGTTCGGAGAGGAAGGCCAGCCGGCGGCGGAGCACCGCTGCCTGGGCGGCTGGGTCCTGGAGGTGGCGCAGGAAGGCGAGCAGGGTGAACCAGCGGTTCTCGTCGCTGATGTCCAGCGGCTCGGGCTCGCGCAACCGGCCGAGGAGTGCGGCATGGCCGGCCTCGGTGAGGTGCAGGGTGTGCCGGGGGGCGGCGGCGCTGCCGGGCTCGGTCTCGCGGGCCAGCAGTCCGGCGGCCTCCAAGCGCTTGATCGCGGGGTAGAGCGTGCCGTCGCTGATCGGCTGGACGTGCCCGGAGAGCGCCGAGAGGTGACGGCGCAGCTCGTAGCCGTGCAGGGGCCGGTCGTAAAGGAAGCCGAGGATCGCGAGCTTGAGCATGGGGGTCACCCTCTCATGTCGGTCCCTCGTTCCGTAGGTATATCGAAGGCGAGATACCTCGGAGTCGAGGTATGGTCTCGATGGTCCGGGACCTCCCGGCGTTCCCCTGGAAGAGGAGCCCTCGCGATGCGTCACGCCCCCGTCACCCCGCACGGCGACCTGATCCGCTGGATCGAACTGCCCGGTGCCGAGCCCGCCCGGCTCTACCTGCACGGCCTGGGTGCCACCTCGCCGGTCTACTTCGCGGCGGCCGCGGCCCATCCGCTGCTCGCCGGGCGCCGCTCGCTGCTGATGGACCTGCTCGGGTTCGGCATCAGCGACCGCCCGGCGGACTTCGGGTACACGCTGGAGGAGCACGCCGACGCGGTCGCCGCCGCGGTGCGGGCGGCCGGACCGGACCGGGTCGAGGTGGTCGGCCACAGCATGGGCGGCGCGATCGCGATCGTCCTCGCCCACCGGCACCCCGCGCTGGTCTCGCGCCTCCTCATGGTGGACGCCAACCTGGACCCGATCGCGCCCGACCGTCAGCGGCTCGGCAGCAGCGGCATCGCGGGATACACCGAGGCGGAGTTCCTGGCCGGCGGCCGGGAGGAGGTAGCCGAGCGGGTCGGGCAGTTCTGGTGGTCGACCATGCGGCTGGCCGGTCCGGAGGCGCTCCACCGCAGCGCCCGCCACCTCGCCCGGGCGACGGCGCCGACCATGCGCGAGCTGCTGCTCGACCTCGACCTCCCACGCACCTTCCTCCACCCGGCGGCGGACGGCGGGCCGGCGGATGCGGACGGGCTCCGCGCGGCGGGCGTCCGGGTGGTCGCCGTCCCGGACTGCGGGCACAACATCATGCTCGACAACCCGGACGGATTCGCCGGTGCGGCGGCGGAAGCGCTCGGCGTGGGCTGAGTGCCCGCACTCGCCCCGGGTCCGGAGGTGGACCCTGGGTCCGAAGGGGGCGCCTGGGTGTGGGGGCGGGCCCTGAGTCCGAAGAGGCGCGCCCGGGGCCCGCAGAGTGGCCTTGGGCCGGCGGGGGCGACCGGCTGCTCCACGGGGACCTGCACGACGGCAACGTCCTCGCCCCGCTCCCGGAGAGCGGCCGCGCGCCTGGCTGGCCCTCGACCCCGAACCGCTTGCCGGGCACCCCGGGTTCGAGCTGCTCCCGGCACTGCCCGACCGCTGGGATGACCTGGTCGCCGAGGGGGCCTCACCCGGGCGCTGCGGCGGCGCTTCGACCGGCCGACCGAGGAACCGGAGCCTGACCGCGAGGTCGCTGCGGCCTGGGCCCTCGCCCGGGTGCCGCAGAACGCGGCCTGGGCGGCCGAGGACGTCCGGACGGAACCGGACCCGGCCCAACGGGCCGTCGCCGAGCTGCTGTCCGGTCGTTGAAGCGGGCCGTCAGCGCTCCCGCAACGGCACGAACCGCACCGGCGTCCCCGGCCGGGCCTGCGCGGCGGCTGCGAGGTCGGCGGCCGGGACGACGCCGATCACCGGGTAGCCGCCGGTGGTCGGGTGGTCGGCCAGGAAGACCACCGGCTGCCCGTCCGGCGGGATCTGCACCGCGCCCAGCACCATGCCCTCGCTGGGGAGTTCGCCGTGCCGGGCCCGGGTGACGGCCGGTCCCTCGGTGCGCAGCCCGACCCGGTTGCTCGTCGAGGACACCCGGTATCCGTCGCGGCCCAGTCGGGCCACCGCGTCGGCCGTGAACCAGTCCGCGCGCGGGCCTAGCCGCAGCCGCAGCACCAGTTCGGCCGGGGGAGCGGGCAGCGGCACCAGGTCGGGCCGGGCCGGGAACGGTGTCGGAGTGCCGACCGGCAGCCGGTCGGCGGCGGTCAGCGGGGCCGGCCCCAGGCCGGAGAGCAGGTCCGCCGAGCGGCTGCCGAGCACCGGGGCGACGGCGATCCCGCCCGCCACCGCCAGGTAGCCGCGCACCCCGTCGGTCGCCGCACCCACCTCGACCACCGCTCCGTCCGGCAGCACGACCGGCGCGCCCCACGCCGCCGCCCGTCCGTCCACCCGGACGGGCGCGGGGGCGCCGGTGACTGCGACCACGACCGTCCCCACGGCCCGCAGGGCGACCCCGCCGAGCGTGGTCTCCAGCCCGGCGGCCCCCGGTTCGTTGCCCACCAGCCGGTTCGCCGCCCGCAGGGCCGGTTCGTCCAACGCCCCGGCCCGCGGCACCCCGAGGTGGGCGACGCCGTGCCGCCCGAGGTCCTGGACCGTGGTCAGCGGTCCGGGCCGCACCACCACCAGCTCGCTCATCGCCGCCTCCTCACACCCGGCCGACCAACCGCACGCACGCCCGACGGCCCGGTCGACGGCTTCGGCCGCGGGGCCGGTCGCCGGCTCCACCCGCGTCGGCCGGGTCCACGCGGTCGTCCGCACGGCTGCCCTCGTGGTCGCCCCCGGGGTCCCGCCGCGCACCGCCCCGAGGGACGGTACCGGCTCCTCCGCGCAGCTCACGCCCGTACTGCCGAGAACCGGACCCGGACACCCGGGGCCAGCAGGGCCGGGGGCTCCCGCCCGGTGTCCCAGAGCGGCAGTGCCGTACGGCCGATGAGCTGCCAGCCGCCGGGGGAGGGGTGCGGGTACACGCCGGTGTACGGGCCGGCCAGGGCGACCGAGCCGACCGGGACGGAGCTGCGCGGGGTGGCCCGGCGCGGCACCTCGTACCGTGCGGGGAGGCCGGTGAGGTAGCCGAAGCCGGGGGCGAAGCCGCAGAAGGCGACCACGTACTCGGGCCCGGTGTGGATCCGGACGGCCGCTTCCTCCGACACCTCCCACAGCGCGGCGACCTCGGCCAGGTCGGCGCCGTCGTACACGGTCGGGACCTCCAGCAGCGACCCGCGGTCCGCCTCGACGGCCGTGGGGCGGGCGGTGCGCAGCAGCCGCGCCACCGCCTCGACGTCCGCGACGCCGTCCAGCAGCACCGTGCGGGCGGCTGGCACCAGTTCCGCGACCTCGCCGAGCGCGCCCGCGTCCCGCCGCTCCCGCAGCCATCCGTACAGCGCCGTGACCTCGGCCGTCCCGGGCAGCTCGACCAGCAGCGCCCGCTCGCCGACCCGCCGGACTGCGCCGACCGCCTGCTCCGTGCCGCCCCGTTGTTCCACGCCCGCAGGTCGTTCGGCTCCGCCGGGACGCCCGCCGCCGCCCGCAGCCCCGCCGCCCGCAGCCCCGCCGCCGGCAGCCCCGTCGTCGCCCGTCACGTGAACGCCTCCACCCGGACCCCGGCCGAGGCCAGGGCGCCGCGCACCCGCCAGGCGAGCTGGGCGGCGCCGGGGGTGTCCCCGTGGACGCAGAGCGAGCGGGCCTCGACGCTGATCCGTTCCCCGCCGAGGGACTCCAGCGCGCGGTCCCGGGCGATGTCGACGGCGCGGGTGATCACGGCCTCGGGGTCGTGCACCACCGCGCCGGGTTCGCGGCGGGGGACGAGGGTGCCGGCGCGGGTGTACGCCCGGTCGGCGAAGGCCTCGGTGACCACCGGCAGCCCGACGCCCTCGGCGACCTCCAGCAGCCGGGAGCCGGGCAGTCCGAGGACGGGCAGTGGCCCGTCGCAGACCGCGCCCGCCCGCAGCACGCCGGCCACCACGGCCTCGGCCTGCTCCGAGTCGGCGACCACCCGGTTGTAGAGGGCGCCGTGCGGTTTGACGTAGGAGACCTTCGAGCCGGCGGCGCGGGCGAAGACCTGGAGTGCGCCGATCTGGTACGCGATCTCGTCCGAGAGTTCCTCCGGAGGGACGTCCATCGCACGGCGGCCGAAGCCGGCCAGGTCGCGGTAGGAGACCTGGGCGCCGATCCGGACGCCCCGCTCGGCGGCCAGCGCGCAGACCCGGCGCATCGTCGACGGGTCCCCGGCGTGGAAGCCGCAGGCGACGTTGGCGCTGGTCACCACGGACAGCAGTGCCTCGTCGTCGGTCAGCGTCCAGCGTCCGAACCCCTCGCCGAGGTCCGCATTGAGATCGATCACCGCATCGGCCACGCCCGTCCGCCTCCCAGCAGCTGTTGAGCCAGATGGTAGGGCCTGCGGATGAAGGCCGTTGTCCGTGACCCGGGCCCGGAGGCCTGCGGCGTGTGACCCGGCCTGCGCGCCCCGCGTGGCGCCGCTCCGGGGTGTGCTGCCCGGCTCGACTCAGCGCGCGGGTACCGGTTCCCGGAAGGAACGTTCCAGCGGACGCAGGGCCCGCAGCACGATCAGCAGCGGGATGACGCCGAAGACCCCGAACGACATGTCGATGAGTCGCCAGACCACCGGGATCCCGCGCAACGGTCCGCAGATCAGGGCCAGCGGGATGACCGCCCCGCAGGCGAGCGCGGCCCAGCGGATCACCCAGACGTTGCGGACCGGGTCCTTGAGCGGACCCCAGAAGGCGGCCCCGATCACCAGGTGGGCGAAGGCCAGCCAGTCGGTGCCGTAGGCCAGGAAGGGGTAGCTCCGGTTGGTCTCGGTGATGCCGGTGTGGACCCGTTCGAACCAGGCCGTCACGGCGGGGAAGTGGTCGGTCAGCGGGGCGGCGGGGCCGGTGGTGAAGTCGACCAGCAGGCGGGTCTCGGTCTCCAGCGGGAAGGCGGTCAGGCCGCTGAGCACCAGACAGACCAGGAAGAACCACAGCCGGCGCCGGACCTTGCGAAGGATGACCGCGGGATCGCCGTCCATGGTGTGCACCTCGTCCACTCGAACACCTCCGTGCCGGGCACGCCGGGCGCACCCGGCGTGCCGAACCTGCAGGCGGAGCCTTGTCCCGTCTGCGCGGGACCGACTCTAGACCTCCCTTTTGAACATGTTCAACTACCCCTGGGTCGGGCGGCTCCGGCGCCGCCCGCGAACGCGGCGCCACGCAGGAACACGACGCCGTGCAGGGCCGCGACGCTGCCCCGGGAACACGGCGCCGCCCGGACGTCCGGAAACGCGTCGGTGCCCGGGCGCCGAAGCACCCGGGCACCGAGAGCGGTCGCTACGCCGTGTAGGTGTACGTCACCGGCGCGCTGGTCCCGCCCGCCGTGGTGACCGTGACGCCGACCGGCCCGGTCCGGGAGCCCGCCGGAGCGGTGGCCGTGCAGAAGGACGGGCCGCAGGAGACGTGCGTGGCCGGCACCCCGCCGAACGCGACCGTCCCGTACGTCAGGTTGCTGCCGATCACGTTGACCCTGGTGCCCCCGGCGACCGCGCCGGCGGCCGGGCTCAGGCTGCTGACCGCCGGGGCGGGCGGGGCCGGGGGAGCGGCGCCGGTGTAGTCGAAGGCGGTCGACGCGACGGCGGTGCCGCCGGGCGTCACCACACTGACCGGCGCGCTGCCCGAGCCGCCCGGCGTGGTCACCGTGCAGGCGGTGTCGGTGCAGCTGCCGGGCGCCGGGACGCCGCCGACCAGCACCATGCCGTGGGAGAGGTCGGTACCGCTGACGGTCACCGCGGTGCCGCCGGTGCCCGGGCCTGTGGTGGTGTCGACGCCGGTGACGGCCGGGGCGGCCTGGACGGTCGCCGGCAGGTAGCCGTGGGTGCCCAGGTCGTACCTGGAGACGTGGCCGGTCGGGTCGGTGTCGTTCGGGTTGGCAGCCGTCACCGTGATCACGCCGGTGATCGGCACCCCGGGCGTGGTGCGCAGGTTGAGCTTCATGAACTCGCTCTTCCCGACCACGCGGGTGCCGGTGAGCACGGCCTCCAGGTGGCGGCCGTCGGGCGAGAGCGTCTCGGTGAAGGTGTAGTCGTACGGCGTGGAGTAGAACATCGCGCCGTCGGTGGTGACGCCCGGGGGCAGGTCGACGGTGAAGTGGGTCGGGCCGGTCAGGTCCGAGGTGCCGGCGGACACCCAGCTCGCCGACATGTTGCCGGAGGTGAAGAAGCCACCGGGGTAGTTCCCGCTCTGCGACACGGTCACGTGCTGCGCGGAGGTCGATGCCGTGGCGGCCGGCGCGGCCGCGGCGGTGCCGGTGGTGAGGAGGGCACCGGTGGTGAGGGTGGTCACGGACAGCGCGGCGGCGAGGCCCGCTTTGGCCAGTCGGGTGATCATGCGTCGATCATCACCGAACCATTGCGCCGCCCTCACGGCTTTCTCGAATGTCGGTTCGAGAATGGCGGAATATCGGTGGAACACCGTTCCGAAAATCACCCCCGGACGGCCTCCCACCTGCCGTTCCGTCCGCCCGCAAGGTCCGTTTCGGTCGATGTCGGTGCGAACCTCTAATCTTGTCCTCCGTGACCGCCATCGCAGACCCGCCCACCGAGCCCGGCCTCCGCCCGTCCGCCGGCCCGGCCGTCGCGCGCCCCGCGCCCGGCCCCGCCGCCGACGAGGGCCTGGCCCGCCGGCTCAAGGCGCTGGCCTGCACCGCCCCGCTGCACGACCTGGACAACCGCAAGGTCAACCTGGCCGGCGAGTACGGCGGCTACGCGATGGCCGAGGTCGGCCTCGCCGCGATCGACCTGGTCACCCTGAACATGGACTTCGACACCGGGGCCGACCGCGACATAGTCCTCGCCCGCCTGCTGCCCCGGGTCGCTGCCCAGGCCGCCGACCGCCCCGTCACCGAGCACGAGCGGGTCGCCCGCTGGGTGCTGGAGTCGCTGATCAACGTGGGCAGCGTGGACCGCGGCTTCCGCGCTGTCTACGGCACCTTCGGCGCGGACGGCGAGTACGTGCGCCGCGACTACGACTTCAAGCTGATCGAGGAGGTCCCCGGCCCTGACGGCGGCGTCTACCTGCGCACCACCGACGAGGCGGTCAACGTCCTGGTCGGCGCGCTCGACACCGACGTCACCTCGGCCCAGATCGCCGCCGAGGTCAAGCTGGAGGTGCTGATCCGCCGCGGCCGCCTGGCCGACGCCCAGCTCGCCGCCGAGCAGGCCCGCTACCGCACCGTCCAGTACGCCGAGACGCTGCGCCGCGCCCTCGACGCCACCCGACGCAACGTCCGCGCGGTCGACTGGATGCGCGCCGTCCCGGACCTCATCGAGGAGGCGCTGGACCACATCGCCGACCGCTACCGGCACGAGAACGCGATTCTCACCAACATCCGCAAGGCCCGCGACGAGGCCGAGGACCCGGAGCACAAGCGCCGCGCCGCCGAGCTGGTCGACATCGTCAAGGACTGCATCCGCCGTCACACCCAGCTGCAGACCCGCCTGCTGGAGGCCGGCCCGCTGTTCCGCGCCGAGCAGGACCGGCAGGCCTTCGCCACCCCCGGCGCCCGCAGCGGCATCGACCTGTACGGGCAGCTGCTCGCCCCGGTGCTGCGGCTGCCGGTGGAGCAGGCCGCCCGCCCGACCGACGCGTTCTTCGCCCGCGGCGCCGGCCTGCGCACCCCGGTCTCGGTCCGGGTCGCCGACCTGGTCGACCTGCTGCTCACCCCGCCGGTCGAGCGCGAGCACCTCGGCGCCGAGCTGCCCGACCCGGACCTGGTCGCCACCCCGGACGACAGCCGGTTCTCCGAGGCCCAGCTGGAGGCGGCGCTGGTCCTGCTCGACCTGCCCCCGGACGCCCCCCGCCGGCTCTCCGGCCTGCTCGCCGACGCCCGTGCGCAGGACCCGGACCTGCCGTACCTGGTCGCCCTGCTGTCCGTGCACGCGGCCAGCCCGCCGGTCGGCACCGCCTACCGCCAGGGAGAGGAGCGGCTGCTGTTCGCCGTCGACGACGGCACCCCGCTGCGCGACGCGGAGTTCGGCGGCGCCGACCTGATCGTCGGCAGCGCCCTGCTCGACGCGGTCGGCATGGCCGCCGACCGCAAGGACGCCGGCTGAACGGCCTTGACGCACCACCGGAATCCCCGCGGCGGAACCCACCGCGACAGCGGCCGCGGCCGCGACGACGACAGCCCCGACACCACCAGTCCCGACACCGCCAGCAGCGACAGCAACAGCCCCGAGGAGCACCGCCCGTGACGACCCACCACGACACGTCCTGGGCGACCGAGACCGAACCGGCCGCCCCCGCGCCGATCACCCCGGCCGACGTCGCCGACGCCGCCCGGCTGGTCTCCTTCGGCCTCCAGGCCAAGCTGCTGCCCGCCCGCGACGTCGAGTACGCCGAGCTCGTGCGCCGCCACCGCGAGGACCCGCCGTTCGCCCGGCTCGCCGACGCCGTCGCCACCGGCATGGGCCTGGTCGTCCTGGAGGTCTCGCCACGCGCCGGCATGGCCGTGGCCGCCGCCGAGGACTCGCTGTTCGCCGTCCGGATGGGCGACTACTCGCGCCGCGCCGCCTCCGAGTCCACCGACCGCTTCCTGCACGGTCTGGCTCACCTGGCCGTCGCCGCGATGGCCTTCCCCCGCCCCGAGGACCTCGCCGACGACGCCTACCTCGGCCGGATCACCGTCAACGGCGTCGACGCCTTCGTCCGCCAGGCCTGCCGCCGACTGGAGGAGCAGGCCGACGTCGAGGGCGCCAACACCGACCCGCAGTCCGATGCCCCCGGTCTGGAGGCCGCCTGGCGGGTCTGGGCCCGGCGCACCGCCACCGGCGCCACCAAGGACGCCCGCCGGCTCTCCGGCTCCACCATCGGTATCGTCGCCAAGGCCGTGATGTTCCTGGTCGACTCCGGCTTCCTGCAGAAGGTCTCCGACGACTCCGGCGGCACCTACCGCACCACCGCCCGCTACCAGCTGCAGGTCCGCGACCTGGCCGGCAGCGCGGCCATGGCCGAACTGCTCGACCTGGGCGTCGTCCCGGTCTCCGACGGCACCGCCACCCTGCTGCCGCCGGACACCTCCGACGAGCTGGTCGCCGACGCCGGCCTGCCGTTCCACTCGCTCTGACAACCCCATAGACGCACGGAGAACCGCCGCACATGTACGAGCTCAACCGGGTCCGCCTCTACTCGATCGGACCGGCCGGCGCCCGCTACGCCGACACGGTGCTCGACCTGCGCGGCGTCGGCGAGCCCGTCGCCGACCCGGCCCCGCAGCAGATCGGCCTGTTCGGCGAGGAGCCCGACGGCCCGGTCCGCCGCCCCGCCCCGGCCGGCGTGCTCTTCCTGGAGAACGGCGGCGGCAAGTCCGTCCTGCTCAAGCTGATCTTCTCGGTCATGCTCCCCGGCCACCGCAACACCCTGGGCGGCGCCAGCTCCGGTGTGCTGCGCAAGTTCCTGCTCGCCGACGACTGCGGCCACGTCGCCCTGGAGTGGCAGCACACCGTCACCGGCGAACTGATCGTCGTCGGCAAGGTCAGCGAGTGGCGCGGCCGCCAGGTCTCCTCCGACCCGCGCAAGTTCGCCGAGACCTGGTACTCCTTCCGCCCCGGCCCCGGCCTCACCCTCGACTCCCTGCCCGTCTCCGAGCGGGTCAGCCTGGCCGGAGACCAGAAGGCCCGCGGCCGGCGCCGCACCATGAAGGGCTTCCGCGACGCCCTCACCGAGGCCGGCAAGGCCCACCCGCACCTCGACCTGGTCTTCGAGGACGGCCACGACCGCTGGACCGAACACCTCGGCGAACTCGGCCTCGACCCCGAACTCTTCCGCTACCAGCGTGAGATGAACGCCGACGAGGGCGAAGCGGCCGGCCTCTTCGCGGTCAAGCACGACAGCGACTTCACCGACCTCCTGCTGCGCGCCGTCACCGACACCCGGGACACCGACGGCCTCGCCGACCTCGTCCACGGCTTCGCCGCCAAGCTCGGCCGCCGCTCCGAACTCACCGCCGAACGCGACTTCACCGCCGGCTCGCTGGACCTCCTGGAGCGCATCGCCGAGGCCACCACCGCCCGCGATACCGTCCGCGAGGCCCACCGCACCGCCGAACGCCGCACCCGCCGCCTCGCCCACGCCCTCACCTCCCGGGCCACCGCCGAACGCGACCGTGCCCAGGACCTCGCCATCGAGGTCGCCGCCGCCGCGAGCGCCGTCACCGCCGCCGAGTCCGACCGCACCCGGCACACGCTGATCGCCGACGAACTCACCTACCGGCACGCCACCCTGAGCCTCGCCGCGGCCACCACCGAAGCCGCCGCGCTGCGCCGCGAGCTGATCGACGCCCGCACCCTGCACTCCGCCTGGCAGGCCGCCGAGGCCGTGCTGCGCCAGCGCGCCGCCGCCGACCGGGTCACCCGGGTCGCCGCTGCCATCCGCGAGGCCGAGCTGGACGCCGCCCCCGCGCTCGCCGCCCGCGCCCGCGCCGCCACCGCCCTCGCCCGCGCCCTGGAGGCCGCCGCCGCGGCCGCCGAGACCCGCGCCGACACCGAGGAGCAGCGCGCGGGAGAGCTCCAGGAGGACGGCGCCAAGGCCCAGTCCGACGCCACCGAAGCGGCCACCGCCGCCCAGAAGGCCCGCAGCGAGGCCGACCACCTGCGCCAGCGCCTCGTCGAGGTCGAGCAGGAGACCGAAGCCGCCGTCGAAGCGGGCTTCATCGACGCCGACGGCGACGTGGACCCGGCCCGCGCCGCGCTGCACGCCGCCGACGTCGAGAAGGCCGCCACCGCCTCGCTCGCCCAGGCCCGCACCGCCGCCGAGTCCGCCGCCGCCCGGCTGCGCGAGGCCGCCGCCGCCACCTCGCGCACCGAACTCGCCGCCGAGCGCGCCGGCGACGCCCGCAAGGCCGCCGCCCGGGCCCTGGCCGGCGAGCAGCGCACCGCCGCCCTGCTCGCCACCGAACAACGCCTCGCCGACCTGCTCTCCCTGACGCCCTACCAGGACGACGCCGAGGAGGACGCCGGCTTCCTCACCCCCGCCGTCCTCGACCGCAACGCCGAGTACCTGCGCGAACTCCTCGACGAGGCCATCGCCACCGCCGAGCGCACCCTGTTCGACCTCAGGACGGCCGCCGCCGACGACTCCCGCATCCTCGCCGCCCTCGGCGACGGCGGCCTGCTGCCGCCCGGCCCGGACGTGCTCGCCACCGTCGAGTACCTCGCCGAGCACGGCATCCCGGCCCTGCCCGGCTGGCGCTACCTCGCCCAGTCCGTCGACCCGGCCGACCACGATGCGATCCTCGCCGCCCGCCCCGAACTCGTCGACGGCGTGGTCGTCACCGACCCGTCCTCGCTGGAGCGAGCCCGCGAGGCCCTGCAGACCGCCGCCCTGCTGCCGCGCTCCACCGTGGCCGTCGGCGCAGCCGCCTCGCTGATCGCCCCGATCACCGACGAGCCCGCCTTCTTCCTCGTGCCGCCGAACCCGGCCATGCACGACGAGTCCGCCGCCGACGGCGAGCGCCGCGACCTGCGCGCCCGCGCGAGCGCCCGCGAGGAGCACATCCGCGAACTCGCCGGCCGCCTCGGCGCCGACCGGGCCCTCGCCGCCCGCCTCGCCTCCTGGCACGCCAGCTGCCCGCCCGGCACGCTCGCCGAACTCGCCGCAGCCGCCGAGGCCGCTCGCGAGCACGCCGAGCACTCCGCCGCCGCCCTGGCCACCCTGCGCGCGGACCACGACGAGGCCGAGACCGACCACGCCGCCGCCGCCTCGGCCCACGAGGAGCACCGCGAGGCCGCCCAGCGTGCCCGCCGCCGCGCCGACGCCCTGTCCGGTCTCGCCTTCCGCCTGCGCGAGCGCGCCACCTGGGCCCGCCGCCAGCGCGAACTCGCCGAGGACGCCGCCGAGTGCGACCGTCGCCAGGCCCTGCGCGCCGAACGCGCCCGCACCTGCGACGAGGACCGCCGCGCCGCCCAGCGCGCCGCCGACGACGCCCGCCGCACGGCCCGCGCGCTGCGCGGCGAACGCGCCGAGATCCCCGCCGCCGAGCAGACCGACGAGCCCGCCGACACCGCACCCGCCGCACTCCCCGCCCTGCGCGAGGCCTACCGCGCCGCCTCCCAGCTGTACGAGAAGGTCGGCGTCGGCGCCGACCTGCGCGCCGAACAGGCCCGCGCCGAGGGCGACGAAGCGGCCGCCGCGACGGAACTCGACCGCCTCACCAACAAGGTGCGCACCCGCGCCGAGGAACTCCTCGGCAGCCCCGACGGCGCCGACGGCCCGGCCCGCCAGGCCGCCGCCGCCCGCGCCGAGGAACTGGTCGCCACCATCGAGGCCCGCTCTGCCACCGCCAGCGAGCAGCTCGGCCGCCTGCGCGGCGACGCCGAGCGTTCCGCCCCCACCGACGGTGAGGCCCACACCGAGCTGCCCGAGGACCTCGTCCCCACCGACCCCGAGCACGCCCAGGCCCTGCTGCGCACCGCCACCAGCCGGCTCGCCGAACGCCGCGAGGCCCTGGACGCCGCCCGCACCGCCCACGCCGACCTGCAGCGCACCTTCGACACCGCGCAGGCCTCCGCCGCCGACTTCGACGAACTGGCCGGTCAGCTGCGCGACGGCCTGCGCGACCACCAGGAGGACCCGGAGGACCCGGTCGAGCCGTACCTCGGCGGCCTCGCCGACGCCCGCACCGGCGCCACCGAGGCCCGCCGCAGCCTGCGCACCGCCACCGGCGAGCTGTCCAGCGCCGAACTCGCCGTCCGCGACGCCTCCGACGCCCTCGTCCGGCACGCCAACGCCGCCCGCTACGAGGCCGTCCGCACCCCCGCCCGCCAGCAGATCCGCGAACTCCCCGCCTCGGCGCTGCCCGAGCACGCCGCCGCCTGGGCCGCCGCCTTCGCGCCCCGGCTGCGCGTGCTCACCGACGAACTCGCCCAGCTGGAGAAGAACCGCGGCTCGATCGTGGACCGCCTGCGCGGTCTGGTCGAGTCCTCGCTCACCACCCTGCGCGCCGCCCAGCGGCTGTCCCGGCTGCCCGAGGGCCTGGGGGAGTGGTCCGGCCAGGAGTTCCTCCGGATCCGCTTCGAGGACCCGGACCACGCCACCCTGGTCGAACGCCTCGGCGAGGTCATCGACGAGGCCACCCGGGCTGCCGTCCGGAAGAACAGCGACCTGCGCCGCGACGGCATGTCCCTGCTGCTGCGCGGCGTCGCCGCCGCGATCGGCCCCAAGGGCGTGAGCGTCGAGATCCTCAAGCCGGACGCGGTGCTGCGCGCCGAGCGGGTCGGCGTCGGCCAGATGTCCGACGTCTTCTCCGGCGGCCAGCTGCTCACCGCGGCCATCGCGCTGTACTGCACGATGGCCGCGCTGCGCGCCAACGACCGCGGCCAGTCCCAGCTGCGGCACGCCGGCACGCTGTTCCTGGACAACCCGATCGGCCGGGCCAACGCCACCTACCTGCTGGAGCTGCAGCGCGCCGTCGCCGACGCGCTCGGCGTCCAGCTGATCTACACCACCGGTCTGTTCGACACGACCGCGCTCGCCGAGTTCCCGCTGGTCATCCGTCTGCGCAACGACGCCGACCTGCGGGCCGGCCTCAAGTACATCTCGGTCGAGGAGCACCTGCGTCCCGGTCTGCCCGCCGCACCGGACCCGGACGGCCCGGCCATCCACGGCGAGATCACCGCCACCCGGATGTTCAAGCGCCCCGCGGAGGTTCCCGCCCAGCCGTGAACTGATTAGCGTGACCGGCATGCTGACGATCGCGCACCTCAGTGACATCCACCTCGGCCAGGTCCACCGCCGGGACGGCGGCACGCGTGCCCGGCGGCGGGCCGAGCAGGTGGTGGCGTACCTCGACGCCCTGCCCGGCCCGCTGGACGCCGTGCTGGTCACCGGCGACCTCGCCGATCACGGCCTGGCCGAGGAGTACCGGCAGGTGGCCGAGGTGCTGGCCTCCCGGCACCTCGTGCTCACCTGCCCCGGCAACCACGACTCCCGGGCGCCGTACCGGGAGGTGCTGCTCGGCCGGGCCCCGGCGCAGAGCCCGGTCAACCGCCTGCACGAACTCCCGGGCGCCGACGTGCTGATGCTCGACTCGTCGATACCCGGGCAGCACGACGGCCTGCTGGACGAGGAGACGCTGGACTGGCTGGACGCCCGACTCGCCGCCGGGCGCGCCGGGGTGCCCGCCCTGGTCGCCTTCCACCACCCGCCGGTCGACCTGCACCTGCCGACGGTCGACGGGATCCGCCAGTTCGGCGAGGCGGGCCTGGCGCGGGTGCTGCGGCGTCACCCCCGGGTGGTCGCCCTGTTCTGCGGGCACTCGCACACCGCCGCCGCGACCACCTTCGCCGGTCTGCCGCTGCTGGTGGCGCCCGGTGTGGTCTCCACCGTCACCCTGCCCTGCGAGGGTGGGCAGGGCATCTCCTTCGACCACCCGCCGATGCTTGCCTTCCACGTCCTGGACGGGGAGGGCTGGATCACCACCCACTACCGGGTCGTCCCCGTCATGGACTGAGTGCTCGGGAGTCGGCCGACCGGCGCAGGATCCCCGGTGAGTTCGGCGGGCGGGACGATCGAGGAGGAGCGCTCCGCCTCGTCGATCCGGGTCGGGTCGGTGATCGTGCCCCGGTGTCACCAGCAGAGCCGGGGCGAGAGCGGACCCGGGTTCTCCGAGTGGACGCGGACGGCGGGCGAGACCAGGTCGTCGACCGCGCCGGCCGGCTGCGGTCCGGTCAGCGGGCGGAAGAGCGGGTAGCCCCGGTTGGGCACGGTGAACAGGGCACCCTGCGCGGGGAGTTCCTGCCCGGTCTCAGGGACGGGGGGTCGACACCCGCGACTGGTGCGGCGGTTGCGGCGGTCGCTGCGACTGCTGGTGGGGCTGCTGCTGCGGCTGCCGGTACACCGACTGTTGCGGCTGCTGGTGGACGGACTGGCCGGGGCGCGGGAACGGGCGGGCGGCCAGCGGTTCCGAGGGCGTGCGACTGCCCGCCATCGGGTACGCGGAGCCCGGCGGCCGCATCCGCTGCGCGGCGACCTGGCGGGAGATCAGGATCTCCAGCAGGCACCACATGGTGCCGAACACCCCGAGCCCCATGGCCATCAGCGCGGGCGTCAGCATCCAACTGCCCGCGTACGAGGACAGGGTCGCGACGACCACGCCCACCAGGGTGAAGGCGAGGGAGAGCACCGCCCGGACTGCGGCGGCGCGCACCTCGTCGGGAAGGCGGCGACGGCGGCGTGGCACGGACATCGAGCGACCCCCAGGCGCGGATTCGGCGGTGGGCACGGAACGGGCGCACACGAAATGCGCCCCCCGGCTCACTCTGCCCCACCGAACCAGGACTATGCGTCCGAATGCACCGAACTACCGCCAAACCGTGTCATCCGGCCGTGTCGCCCGGTCGTCGGGCTGTCCGGTCCGGCCGCGCCGGTCCGGGCGGTGCCCGGACGGAGGGTCAGCTCAACTGTTGGTTGAGCTCCTCCAGCGCGCCGGTGACGATCGTCCGCATCGCCTGCTCGGCCTCGTCGGAGCGGCCCGAGCAGATCGCGTCGGCGACCTCGCGGTGCAACCGGATCGCGTACGGCTCCGGCTGATGGGGCATCAGATGGTACTCGGTCCGGCCGGTGAGGACCGCCCCCACGGTGTCCCCGAGGTGGGCGAACATCTCGTTGCCGGAGGCGCGCAGCACCAGGGCGTGGAAGGCGATGTCGTACCCGAGGAAGGTGGTCAGGTCGGCATCGCGCGCGGCGACCGTCAACTCCACGGCCAGTGAGCTGAGTTCGCGCCGGTCGTCGTCGGTGGCGTGGACTGCGGCGAGCGCCGCCGCGGCCGGCTCGACGGCCACCCGCAGCGAGCCGAGCGAGCGCAGCTGGGCGGGCCGGTCCGATCCGGCCAGGCGCCAGCGGATCACCATCGGGTCGAAGACGTCCCAGAGCGACTTCGGCAGCACGGTGATCCCGACCCGCCGCCGGGAGGCCACCATGCGCATCCCCTCCAGGATCCGCACGGCCTCCCGGACCACTGTCCGGGACACCCCGAAGCGCTCCTCCAGCTCCTCCCCGCGCAGTACCGCGCCCTCGGGAATCTCGCCGGACGCGAGCGCCGGTCCGAGCTCGTCAAGCAGCCGCCCGGGCAGCCCCTGGATCTCCATCCGCCCAGCCTAGACGTCCCCGGCCGGCAACCCCCACGCCACCCTCCGTCGCGGTGTGATCTCCACCCGCCGTCTCCGGCGCGCCCGTGCCCCGGTCGCGCGGGCCCGGCGCCCCAGGAACTAAAAGTATGACGATTTGGTTTCCGTCACTTGAATACGTCATATCTTTGAGGCGATAGTGGCGGCCAGGCAACGAAGGAGCACCACCCATGGCTCTCAGCGTCGAGAACCACGACCACCCGGAAGCCCCCCTCACCGTCGTGGTGATGGGCGTCTCCGGCGTCGGCAAGACCACCCTGGCCCGCATGCTGGCGGACCGCCTCGACCTCCCCTTCGCCGAGGCGGACGACTTCCACCCGGCGGCCAACATCGCCAAGATGTCGGCCGGCATCCCGCTGGACGACGAGGACCGCGCCCCCTGGCTGCGCGCCATCGGCGCCTGGCTCCGGGAGCGGACCGAGGACGGCACCGGCGGCGTGGTCACCTGCTCGGCCCTGAAGCACGGCTACCGCGACACCCTGCGCGCGGCCTGCCCGGGCGCCTTCTTCCTGCACCTCAGCGGTGGCCACGAGCTGGTCGAGGACCGGATCAACCACCGCTCCGGCCACTTCATGCCGTCGTCGCTGCTCGGCTCGCAGTACGCCGCCCTGGAACCCCTGGAGGCGGACGAGCGCGGCGCGGTCCTGGACGTGGGCCCGTCCCCCGAAGAACTCGTCGAGATGGCCGCGGCGCTGCTGCGGCCCGTCAATGGAGACCTCGCGTGAGCATGAGCTCCCCCACCCTGCTGGCGGCCGCCCCACCGGCCCTGGCGCACACCGGCAGCAACACCCAGCTGCTGATTGCGGTGCTGGTCAGCATCGGTGCGATCGTCGTACTGATCACCAAGCTGAAGCTGCACCCGTTCCTCGCCCTCACGCTCGGCTCCGGCCTGCTGGCCGCCGTCGCGGGCGCCCCCTTCGACAAGCTGCTCGCCGGCTTCTCCACGGGCTTCGGCGCCACCGTGGCGAGCGTCGGCCTGCTGATCGGCCTCGGCGCGATGCTCGGCAAGCTGCTCGCCGACTCCGGCGGCGCGAACATCATCGCGGACACCGTGCTCTCCCGTACGGGCGCCAAGGCGCTGCCCTGGGCGATGGCGCTGATCGCGGCCGTGCTCGGCCTGCCGCTGTTCTTCGAGGTCGGCGTCGTCCTGCTGATCCCGATCGTGCTGCTGGTGGCCCGCCGCGGCAACGTGCCGCTGATGCGGGTCGGCATCCCGGCCCTGGCCGGCCTGTCGGTGCTGCACGGCCTGGTGCCCCCGCACCCTGGCCCGCTCGTCGCCGTCGACGCCCTGAAGGCCGACCTCGGCATCACCCTGGCACTCGGCCTGCTGGTCGCCATCCCGACCCTGATCATCGCCGGTCCGCTGTTCGCACGGGTCGCCGAGCGCTGGGTCGGCCCGCTGGAGATCCCGGCCGCCACCGCCCCCGAGGAGACGGCCAAGCCCGACCGCACGCCGTCCTTCGGCGCGGTGCTGGCGACCATCCTGCTGCCGGTCGTACTGATGCTCGGCAAGGCGCTGGCCGACGTGGTGATCGACGACCCGAAGGCGCCCGCCCAGCGGGTGTTCGACTTCATCGGCTCCCCGCTGATCGCCCTGCTCGCCGCGACCCTGCTCGCCATGCTGACCCTCGGCAGGGCGGCCGGCTTCGACAAGGCCCGGATCTCCGACACCGTCGGCAAGTCGCTCGGTCCGATCGCGGGCATCGTCTTCATCGTCGGCGCGGGCGGCGGCTTCAAGCAGACCCTGATCGACGTGGGCGTCGGCAACGCGGTCAGCGAGTGGTCCGGCAAGTGGCACATCTCCGCGCTGCTGCTGGGCTGGCTGATAGCCGTGCTGATCCGCCTGGCCACCGGCTCGGCGACGGTCGCCACGATCACCGCGGCGGGCATCGTCTCCCCGCTCGCCGCGACCATGTCCTCGACCCACTCGGCGCTGCTGGTCCTCGCGATCGGCGCCGGCTCGCTGTTCTTCTCGCACGTCAACGACGCCGGCTTCTGGCTGGTGAAGGAGTACTTCGGGATGAGCGTCGGGCAGACGCTGAAGTCCTGGTCGGTGATGGAGACGGTGATCTCGGTCGTCGCGATAGCCCTGATCCTGCCGCTGAGCCTGATCGTCTAGCGTCTCGACCGCAGCACCGCAGCACCGCACCACCCCACCACCGCCGCAGGGGCGGCACCCGTGACCGTACGGGTGCCGCCCCTGCGCCGTTCCTCAGCTCGGCGGGCCCAGCAGCCCCGACAGCACCGCCGCCGTCGCCCCCAGCAGCTCCTCCGCGACGGCCCCGCCCGCCGCCGTCCGGGCCAGCAGTCCCTCCCGCGCGGCGAGGACCACCGCCGCGGCCTGCCCGGCGCTCGCGCCCGGGGGCACCAGCTCCGGCAGCGCCCGCTCCAGGACGTCGGCCAGCGCCCGGGCGACGGTCCGATCGTGTGCGGCGACCTGTTCGGCGAGCGCCTCCGTCCGGGCGGCGACCAGCCGGAACTCCAGGAACAGCAGGATCCACCCGGTCTCCGCGGGTTCGACCCGCAGCAGCGCCTCGACCAGCAGTCGGGCCCGCTCCTGGGGCGGCAGCGCCTCGCAGGCGGCGGCCAACTGCTCCAGTTCGGTCATCCGCAGCGCCGCCTGGTCGTCGAAGAGGGCCAGGAGCAGGTCCTCCTTGCTGCCGAAGTTGGAGTAGAAGGCGCCCCGGGTGTAGCCGGCGGCGGCGCAGACGTCCTCGATGCTCGTCCGGGCGAAGCCGACGGTGAGGAACAGCTCGCCCGCCGCGGCGAGCAGCCGGGCCCGGGTGTGGACGCGGCGGCGGGGAGGCCGGGCGGGGGCGGTATCGGCGGGGGGTGGGTTCACAGGAGAACGATACATGGTGTATTCAATACAGGTCGTATTCAATACGAGCCGTACTGAACGGTGGAGGCCGCGCCGAACCGCCGTGCCCGAACCGCCGTGCCCGAACCCGCCGTGCCGGGCCAGCCGGGCCCGGAGACCCGGGCCCGGAGAGCCGCAGCCCACCGCCGTACCGGACCCGAGGGGGACCACCGCCATGAGCCGACTGCTGATCACCAACGCCCACCTGCTCCACCCCGAGGACGGCACCCGCACCGACCTTGCCTGGCTGGAGGCCGCCGACGGCCGGATCGCCGCCACCGGTACCGGCCGTCCGCCCGCCGCGGGCGACGGCGTCCGGGTGGTCGACGCCGCCGGCGGCACCGTCCTGCCCGGCCTGATCGACGCCCACGTCCACCTGCTGGTCACCTCGCTCGACCTGCGCGACGTCGCCGACTGGACCCCCGGCTACGCGACCGCCCGCGCCCTCGCCGAGGCCGGGCGCATGTTGCGCCGCGGCTTCACCACCGTGCGCGACGTCGGCGGCGCCGACCACGGCATGGCCCGCGCCCTCGCCGAGGGCCTGGTGCCCGGGCCCCGGCTGCTGCACGGCGGCAAGGCGCTGTCCCAGACCGGCGGCCACGGCGACCTCCGCCCGCTCGGCGACGACGCCCTGCCCTGCTGCGAGTCGCGGCCGAACTTCGGCCGGATCGCCGACGGCGTGGACGCCGTACGGGCCGCCGCCCGGGACGAGTTCCGGAAGGGCGCGCGCCACCTCAAGGTGCTGCTCTCCGGCGGCGTCGCCTCCCCGCACGACGAGATCGCGGCCGTCCAGTACAGCGAGGAGGAGATCCGCGCGGCGGTCGAGGAAGCGGAGAACCACAACCGCTACGTCACCGTGCACGCCTACCACCCGCGCGCGATCGACCGCGCCCTGCGGGCCGGGGTGCGCTGCGTCGAGCACGGCAACCTGCTGGACGACGGCACGGTCGCCCTGCTGCTGGAGAAGGACGCCTTCCTGGTCCCGACCCTGGTCGCCTACGAGCAGACCGCCAGGCTCGGTGCCGCCTCCGGCCTGCCGCCCGCCTCCGTCGGCAAGCTCGCCGAGGTCCGCGACCGGGGCCTCGACGCCCTGGAGCGCGCCCACCGCGCGGGCGTCAACCTGGTCTACGGCAGCGACCTGCTGGGCCCGCTGCACCCGGCCCAGCTGGAGGAGTTCACCCTCCGCGCCCGCGTCCAGCCGGTCGCGGACGTGCTCCGCTCGGCGACCACCACGGCGGCCCGGCTGCTCGGCATGGCGGGGGAGATCGGCACCCTCGCCCCGGGCGCCCACGCCGACCTGCTCGTCGTCGACGGCGACCCGCTGGCCGACCTCGCCGTCCTCACCCGCCCGGAGCGGCACCTCCGGCACGTGGTCAAGGCCGGCACGCCGGTCTGACGCAGCGCCCACCCGACGCGGAGCCCACCCGAAGCGGCGCCGCCCCCGCAGCGCGACGGGCGGGCGCCCGGGGAAACCCCGGACGCCCGCCCGTCGTACCGTCCTGCGGTGGTTACTTGCCGGCCTTCTTCGCCAGGAAGGCCTCGACCTCGGCCCGGATCTCCGGCGTGTCCAGTCCGCGCACCGTCATGGTGGTGCGGCGGCGCAGCACGTCGTCCGCCGTGTACGCCCACTCGTTGTCCGCCGCGTACGCGACCTGCGCCCAGACATCCGGCCCGTCCTCGTGGATCGGCCGGCCGAGCTCCGGGCTCTCGTCGATCAGGCGGGCGATCTCGAAGGAGAGCGTGCCGTAGTGGCTGGCCAGGTGCTTGGCGACCAGCGGCTCCATGCGCGAGCCCGGCTCGCGGTCGATCAGCAGGCGGTGCGCGACCGCGTTCGGCGCGCCGACGCCCGGCAGCGGGACGGTCGGGGCGATCGGGGACATGTCCTCGCCGAGGCTGGTGCCGGGCACGTGGGCCAGCTTCTCCAGCACGGTGCGGCCGATGTGCCGGTAGGTGGTCCACTTGCCGCCGGAGACCGACAGCATGCCGCCCTTGCCCTCGGTGACGACCGTCTCGCGCTTGGCGGCGGCGGTGTCGCCCGGGCCGCCCGGCAGCACGCGCAGGCCGGCGAAGGAGTAGGTGACCAGGTCGCGGTCGAGGTGCTCGTCGCGGATCGCGTGCGCGGCCTCGCCCATGATCTGGTCGATGTCCGCGTCAGTGGCCCGGACGTCCTTCGGGTCGCCGGTGTACTCCTCGTCGGTGGTGCCGAGGAGGACGTGGTCCTCCCACGGGATGGCGAAGGAGACGCGGTACTTGTCGATCGGAATGGTCAGCGCGGCGCGCCACGGCGAGCGGCGCTTGACCACGACGTGGGCGCCCTTGGAGAGGCGGATCGACGGGGCGGCGCCGGCGTCCTCCATCTTGCGCAGGTGGTCGACCCACGGGCCGGTGGCGTTGAGCACCAGGCGGGCGTCGACGCCGAACTCGGTGCCGTCCAGGCGGTCGCGCAGCTCGGCGCCGGTGACCCGGCTGCCGGTGAAGCGCAGGCCGGTGACCTCGGCGTGGTTGAGCACCACGGCGCCGGCGTCGACGGCGGCGCGCACGGTCATCACCGCGACGCGCGAGTCGTTCATCTGGTGGTCGCCGTAGACGGCCACCGAGCGCAGGCCCTCGGTGCGCAGCGCGGGCACCTGCTGGGCGGCGTGCGCGGCGGTCGAGACCCGGCCCATGCCGTCGCGGAAGGCGGAGAGCGCCGAGTACAGGAACACGCCGGCGCCGAGCTTGGCCGCGCCGTGCGGGCCGCCCTTGTAGACCGGCACGAAGAAGGTGAGCGGGTTGACCAGGTGCGGGGCCACGTCGGTGGAGAGCGCGCGGCGCTCCTTGTGGTTCTCCGCGACCAGCTTGACCGCGCCGGTCTGCAGGTAGCGCAGACCGCCGTGGACGAGCTTGGAGGAGGCGCTGGAGGTGGCACCGGCGAAGTCGCCGGCGTCGACCATGGCGACCTTCAGGCCGGCCTGGGACGCGGTCCAGGCGACGGCCGTGCCGAGGATGCCGCCCCCGATCACCAGCAGGTCGTAGGTGGCCTTGCCGAGCAGCTCACGGGTCTCGGCGCGGGAGGCGGTGCGGCCGGCGGTGCGCTCGGCGCCCAGGGTCGGGATGGTTGCCATGGTGGTTGTGTACGGCGCGCTGGTCGGGCGGCGCCGTTACTCCTCTCGGGTGCGGTGCGGCCCCTGCTGGAGAGGCCGGTCGGCCCGGTGCGGCGGGCCGGTGAAACACGGTTGCGCCCGTTGCCGGAACAGCGGGCGGCCGGCCGGGGCACGGGGCCCCGACCGGCGGGTCGGTCAGTTGGTCTCTTCCTCCTCCACCCAGCCCATGGTGCGCTCCACGGCCTTGAGCCACTTCTTGTACTCGCGCTCCCGGGTGGCCTCGTCCATGCGCGGGGTCCACTCGGCGGCGCGGTGCCAGTTGGCCCGCAGGGTGTCGAGGTCGTTCCAGAAGCCGACGGCGAGACCGGCCGCGTAGGCGGCGCCGAGGGCGGTGGTCTCGGCCACGTACGGGCGCTCGACCGGGGCGTCCAGGACGTCGGCGATGTTCTGCATGAGCAGGTTGTTGCTGGTCATGCCGCCGTCGACCTTGAGGGCGGTGAGCTCGACCCCGGAGTCCTTCTGCATGGCGTCGACGACCTCGCGGGTCTGCCAGGCGGTGGCCTCCAGGACGGCCCGGGCCAGGTGGCCCTTGGTGACGTACCGGGTCAGACCGGCGATCACACCGCGGGCGTCGGAGCGCCAGTACGGGGCGAACAGGCCGGAGAAGGCCGGGACGAAGTAGGCGCCGCCGTTGTCCTCGACCGTGTTGGCGAGGGTCTCGATCTCGGCGGCGGTGGAGATGATGCCGAGCTGGTCGCGCAGCCACTGGACGAGCGACCCGGTGACGGCGATGGAGCCTTCCAGGGCGTACACCGGGGCCTGGTCGCCGATCCGGTAGCCGACGGTGGTCAGCAGGCCGTGGTACGAGTTGACGATCTTCTCGCCGGTGTTGAGCAGCAGGAAGGTGCCGGTGCCGTAGGTGGACTTGGCCTCGCCCTCGTTGAAGCAGGTCTGGCCGAACAGCGCGGCCTGCTGGTCGCCGAGCGCGGAGGCGACCGGGACGCCGGCCAGGTCGCCGACGGCCTCGCCGTACACCTCGGCGGAGGAGCGGATCTCCGGCAGGACGGCCATCGGCACGCCCATCGACTCGGCGATGCTCTCGTCCCAGGCGAGCGTCTTGAGGTTCATCAGCATGGTGCGGCTGGCGTTGGTCACGTCGGTGACGTGCTTGCCGCCGTCGACACCGCCGGTGAGGTTCCAGATCACCCAGGTGTCCATGGTGCCGAACAGGATGTCGCCGGCCTCGGCGCGCTCGCGCAGGCCCTCGACGTTGTCCAGCAGCCAGCGGATCTTCGGGCCGGCGAAGTAGCTGGCCAGCGGGAGGCCGGTCTCGCGGCGGAAGCGGTCCTGGCCGACGTTGCGGCCGAGCTCGCGGCAGAGCCCCTCGGTGCGGGTGTCCTGCCACACCAGCGCGTTGTGCACCGGCTCACCGGTGTTCTTGTCCCACAGGACGGTGGTCTCGCGCTGGTTGGTGATGCCGACGGCGCGGATGTCGTCCTTGGTCAGGCCGGCCTTCTCCAGCGCACCGCGGACGACCGACTGCACCCGGGTCCAGATCTCTGCGGCGTCGTGCTCGACGTAGCCGGGCTGGGGGAAGATCTGCCGGTGCTCCTGCTGGTCGACGGCGACGATCCGGCCGTCGGCGCCGAAGATGATGCAGCGGCTGGAGGTGGTGCCCTGGTCGATCGCGGCGATGTAGTTACCGGTGGAGGTCATGGGAGGGTCCTCGGCTCGGGTTCGGGGGTTACGGGGTGGGTGGGCCTGACGCGCTTCTCGGTCAGTCCCCGTGTTCGGCGGGGTCGACACCGCTGTTCGGTCGACACCGCTGTTCGGGGGAGGGGCCTTTAGAAGAGGGCGTTGTACACGCCGCCGGCCGCGAGGCCGCCGATGATCGGGCCGACGACCGGGACCCAGGCGTACGACCAGTCGGAGCCGCCCTTCTTGGGGATCGGCAGCAGGGCGTGTGCGATGCGCGGGCCGAGGTCACGGGCCGGGTTGATCGCGTAGCCGGTCGGGCCGCCCAGCGAGAGGCCGATGCCGACGACGGTGAAGGCGACCATCAGGGTGCCGGTACCGGACTGGGAGAGGCCGGTGTTGGTGCCGATGGTGAGGATCGCGAAGCAGAGCACGAAGGTGCCGATGACCTCGGTGAGCACGTTCTGGAACGGGTTCCGGATCTCGGGCCCGGTCGAGAAGATGCCGAGGGTGGGTTCCTCGTTGGCGTTGAACTGGCCGAGGTAGGTGGCCCAGACCAGAACGGCGCCGATGATCGCGCCGAGCATCTGCGAGCCGATGTAGAGCGGCACCTGGCTCCAGTCGCCGCTCTTGACCGCGAGCGCGATGGTGACGGCGGGATTGAGGTGCGCGCCGGACTTCGGAGCCGACATGTATGCGGCGATGAGGACCGCGAATCCCCAGCCGAAGGTGATCGCCAGCCAGCCGGCGTTGAGGGCCTTCGACTTCTTGAGGGTCACGGCGGCGCAGACGCCGCCGCCGAGGAGTATCAGGGCGGCGGTGCCGAGGGTTTCACCGACGAAGACGTCGCCGTTGGAGAACGCGGACACAAAGACTCCCTTGTCCATATGGCCCGGAGGTGCGGGTGGGGGCAGGCGGCCGGTCGATCGCTATGCGGAGTGAGCGCACTGTGGGAGTGATCTTCCCGGCCATCGTTCGACAATGTCGACCGTCATGCGGAAGCTTCCTCCCCAGGTCGGCCCCACGTCAAGGCAGGGTTACGCAGCTGTGACCCTCGCCTCGACCCGCCCTTCGAAGTTACCGAGCGGAGCGCCCCGAAACAGGACAAAACGCCAAGGCGCGGACAGGCCGACAGCCCGTCCGCGCCTCAGCGTGACGATGTGAACGCTGTATCTCAGAACCGGCCGGCGCCCAGATCGCGGGAGATCGCCCGCGCAGCGCTGCGCACCGAGGCCACCAGCGAGGGCTTCACGAAGCCGTCCTCGCAGACCCGTTCCACCGCACCGCTGATGCACACCGCGCCCACCGGGTTGCGCCGCCGGTCCTGGATCAGCGCGCCGATCGAGGCCACGCCCTCCCAGGTCTCCTCCACCGAGTCGGCCCAGCCGCGTTCGCGGATCAGCGCGCACTCGGCGTCCACGTCGGCCGCCTCGGTCAGCGTGCGCATGGTGTAGGACTCGTACGGCCCGTCACCCAACTCCCCGCGCGCGACGGGGTCGTAGGCCACCAGCACCTTGCCCAGTGCGGTGCTGTGCAGCGGCTGCATCGAACCGACCTCCAGCACTTGCCGGGTGTCGTCCGGCCGGAACACGTGGTGCACGATCAGCACGCCCTGCTGGTGCAGCACCCCCAGGTAGACCGTCTCCCCGGACGCCCGGGCCAGGTCGTCCGCCCACACCAGGGCCCGCGCCCTCAGCTCGTGGACGTCCAGGTAACTCTGTCCCAGCCGCAGCAGTTCGGCGCCCAGCTGGTACTTGCCGCTCTCCGGGTCCTGCTCGACGAACCCCTCCTGCTGCAGCGTGCGCAGGATGCCGTGCGCGGTGCCCTTGGCGAGGCCAAGCGCCGTCGCGACCTCGGACAGGCCGAGGCGGCGCTCACCGCCGGCCAGCAGGCGCATGATCGCGGCGGCCCGGGAAAGCGACTGGATCGGGCCGGGCATGGGTACCTCCGCGCGGACAGGCGGTCGACAATGTCGACCGCAGTGGTGACGGGACGAGTCTGCCAGGCTGGACGGACTCCGTGCACCTTCCCCCTCGGTAGTCCGCCTCCGGTCGGGTGCTAACCTCCCGCGCCGGCGGGCCGGCTCCGGCGCACCGCGACCTCCGCCGCGAGGGCCGCGATCCCGTCCGGGCCGACCCGGCAGCAGCCGCCGACCAGCCGCGCGCCCTCCGCGAGCCAGCCGCCCACCCGGAACGAGCGGAAGGTCGGCTCCCCGCGCCAGCCCCGGTTCTCGGCGTCCCACCGCTCCCCGCTGTTGGGGTAGACCACCACCGGCTTCCCGGTCACCCCGGCGGCCACCGCCACCGCCCGGTCCGCGTCCTGCGGCGTGCAGCAGTTGACGCCCACCGCCAGCACCTCGTCCACGTCCGCTGCCAGCGCGAAGGCCTCCGCCAGCGGCTGCCCGGCCCGGGTCCGGTCCCCGTCGACGCTGAACGACAGCCAGGCCGGCACCCCCAGCCCGCGCACCAGCTCCAGCAGCGCCCGCGCCTCGTCCGCGTCCGGCACCGTCTCCAGCGCCAGCACGTCCGGTCCGGCCGCCGCCAGCACCTCCAGTCGCGGCCGGTGGAAGGCCACCAGCTCCGCGACGCCCAGCCCGTACCGGCCCCGGTACTCCGAGCCGTCCGCCAGCACCGCCCCGTACGGGCCCACCGACGCCGCCACCCAGCGCCGCCGCCCGCCCGGTTCGGCCCGCGCCGCCTCCCGGGCCAGCTCCACGCTGCTCGCCAGCAGCCGCGCCGCACCGGCCCGGCCCACGCCGCGCCGGGCGAAGCCCGCGAAGCTCGCCTGGTAGCTCGCCGTGATGGCGACGTCCGCGCCGGCCTCGAAGTACGCCCGGTGCGCCGCGACCACCGCCCCCGGGTCGTCCGCC
Source organism: Kitasatospora sp. NPDC048545 (assembly GCF_040651155.1). Lineage (NCBI taxonomy): Bacteria > Bacillati > Actinomycetota > Actinomycetes > Kitasatosporales > Streptomycetaceae > Kitasatospora > Kitasatospora sp. NPDC048545. The sequence goes on along the minus strand of NZ_JBEZIQ010000043.1, from coordinate 6,771 downwards.
AGCAGGCGCGCCGACCACAGTTCGTCCGACAGGTCGTGCCCCGCCGCCGCCAACTGGTTCGACATCCCGCCGTCCAGCACCAGCGGACCGGCGGCCAGCGCCGCGGCGAAGTCCGGCGGGGGAGCAGTGGGCATGTCGGCCTCCTCTGGCACGGTCGCTGCTGGTCACAGCCTAGAAGGCGGAGGGTCCCGCCGACCGGGAAAAGCATTTGCCGCCGGGGAACGTGAATGACTACGTTGTGCTCAGGCCGAGAACGACAGCACCTGACCACACCGAAGACAAGAACGAACACGAGAGCCACGAGAGCGCGGAGAGGACCGGCGATGGCGGCGGACGACCGGCCCGGCACCGGGCCCGCGGCCGAGCAGGAGTGGCTCGCCGCGTACGACCCGCGCGCCTACGCTCCGATCGCCGTCACGGTCGACGTGGTCGCCCTGACCTTGCGCCACGGCGGCCTGCACGTCCTGCTCGTCGAACGCGGCGCCCCGCCCTACCAGGGCTGCTGGGCACTGCCCGGTGGCTTCCTGCGGGCCGGCGAGGAGAGCCTGGACGAGGCCGCAGCCCGCGAACTCGCCGAGGAGACCGGCCTGCAGAGCGCCTCCGACGCCGAGGCCACGCTCTGCCGGCTCCACCTGGAACAGCTCGGCACCTACGGAGCCCCCGACCGGGACCCGCGGATGCACGTCGTTTCCGTCGCCTACCTCGCCTTCGCACCGGACCTCCCCGACCCCCGGGCCGGGACGGACGCCGCGGCCGCCGCCTGGCACCCCGTCCGCGACCTGGACCTCCGGCCCCGCGGCCGGACCGGAGCCGCCGGTGCGCCCGCCGACACCCACGGGGGTGGCGTCGACGGGCGCACCGGCCCCGCACCGCTCGCGCTGGCCTTCGACCACGCCCGGATCCTCGCCGACGGGCTCGACCGGGTGCGCGCCAAGCTCGAGTACAGCCCGCTGGCCACCGCCTTCCTGCCCCACGACTTCACCATCCCCGACCTGCGCGCCGTCTACGAGGCGGTCTGGGACGAGAAGCTCCACCCCGGCAACTTCCACCGCAAGGTCCTCTCCGTCCCCGGATTCGTCGAGAGCACCGGCACCACCACCGCGCGCGGCGGCGCCCGCGGCGGCCCCCGGGCCCGCACCTACCACGCGGGCGACGCCGCCCTGCTGCACCCCGCCCTGCTCCGCCCCACCGCCGCCCGCGAGGACCTCCCGGGCGAGGGCCCGCACCACTGATCACCGCGGACCCCGATCACCGGAGCGCGGATCACCCGAGCACTGATCACCGGAGACCGGGAGACCACGTCGACCGACGGGACTACCATCCGGCCATGACCACTGACGAAGCTGCCCGGGCCGTCCACCGGCCGTTCTCCCACTGCCACTTCTGCGGCACGCCGTACCCGCCCGACACCCGGGCCTGGCCCCGCACCTGCCCCAGCCCCGGCTGCGCCGAGATCAGCTACCGCAACCCGCTTCCCGTCGCGGTCGCCGTCCTGCCCGTCACCCGGCCCGACGCCGACCCCGCCCTGGTCGTCATCCGCCGCACCATCGAACCCGGCTACGGCGAACTCGCCTTCCCCGGCGGCTACATGGACTACGGCGAGAGCTGGCAGCAGGCCTGCGTCCGCGAACTCCACGAGGAGACCGGCATCACGGCCGACCCCGCCGAGGTCACCCTGATCCACACCTGCTCCGACCCCGACGGCCGCTTCGTCATGCTCTGCGGCCTGCTCCCCGCCCGCCCGCTCGCCGAGCTCCCGCCCTCGCGCCCCACCGACGAGACCGACGGCTGGTACCTCGCCACCGCCGACACCCCGCTCGTCTGGGACTTCCACAACAGCGTCCTGCACCGCTGGTTCAGCGGCGAGTTCGCCCCCCGCTGACCGACCCCGCCGCGCACCGGCCGACCCTGGCGCGACGGCCGCTCACGTGGCATGGTCTGCACCGACAGCCCAACCGGACGGGTCTGCCACAAGCCCTCCCGTCCCCACCACCGGCCGGGAGACCACCACCGTGAGCACCCCACCCCAGGACCAGCCGCTCTGGCGCCCCAACCCCGCTCGCGCCGCCGCCACCAGCCTGGTGGCCTTCCAGGCCTGGGCCGCCGAACACCACGGCGCCCCGGCCGCCCCGCTCGCCCCGGCCGCCGACGACCAGCAGGCCGCCGAGCGCTACGCCGACCTGCACGCCTGGTCCACCGAGGACCTCGACCGGTTCTGGACCGCGGTCACCCGCTGGTTCGACGTCCGCTTCACCGAGGCCCCCGAGGCCGTCCTCGCCGACCCGGCCATGCCGGGCGCCCGCTGGTTCCCCGGCGCCCGCCTCAACTACGCCGAGCACGCCCTGCGCGCCGCCGAGGACCCCTCCAACGCCGACCGGCCGGCCGTCCTCCACGTCGACGAGACCACCGAGCAGCCCGTCGTCCTCACCTGGTCCGAGCTGCGCCGCCAGGTCGGCTCCCTCGCCGCCGCCCTGCGCGCCCGGGGCATCGGCCCCGGCGACCGCGTCAGCGCCTACCTGCCCAACATCCCGCAGGCCGCCGTCGCCTTCCTCGCCGCCGCCGCCGTCGGCGCGGTCTGGACCGGCTGCGCCCCCGACTTCGGTGCCCGCAGCGTCCTCGACCGCCTGCAGCAGATCGAACCCGCCGTCCTCTTCGCCGTCGACGGCTACCACTACGGCGGCAAGGACCACGACCGCACCGAGGTCGTCGCCGAGCTGCGCCGCGAGCTCCCCAGCCTGCGCACCGTCGTGCACGTCCCGCTGCTCGGCTCCCCTGCCCCCGAGGGCGCCCTGACCTGGGACGACCTGGTCGCCGACGACGTGGAACCGGTCTTCGAGCCGGTCCCCTTCGACCACCCGCTCTGGGTCCTCTACTCCTCCGGCACCACCGGCCTGCCCAAGGCCATCGTCCAGAGCCAGGGCGGCATCCTGCTCGAACACCTCAAGCAGGCCGGCCTCCACCTCGACCTCGGCCCCCGGGACCGCTTCCTCTGGTACACGTCCACCGGCTGGATGATGTGGAACTTCCTGCTGGCCGGCCTCCTCGTCGGCGCCACGATCGTCACCTACGACGGCAGCCCCGGGCACCCCGACACCGGCGCCCTGTGGTCCGTCGCCGCCCGCACCGGCGCCACCGTCCTCGGCACCTCCGCCGCCTACGTGATCGCCAGCCGCAAGGCCGAGCTGCACCCCGGCCGCGACCTCGACCTCTCCGCCGTGCGCTGCATCGGCACCACCGGATCCCCGCTGCCGCCCGACGGCTTCCGCTGGATCTACGACGAGGTCAAGGAGGACGTCTGGCTCGCCTCCGTCAGCGGCGGCACCGACGTCTGCTCCTGCTTCGTCGGCGGCGTGCCCACCCTCCCCGTGCACCTCGGCGAGATCCAGGCGCCCTGCCTTGGCGCCGCCGTCGAGTCCTGGGACGTCCAGGGCAAGCCGCTCACGGACGCCGTCGGCGAACTCGTCGTCACCAAGCCCATCCCGTCCATGCCCACCGGCTTCTGGAACGACCCCGAGGGCACCCGGTACCACGACAGCTACTTCGACACCTACCCCGGCGTGTGGCGCCACGGCGACTGGATCACCGTCACCTCCCGCGGCACCGTCGTCATCCACGGCCGCTCCGACTCCACCCTCAACCGCCAGGGCGTCCGGATGGGCTCCTCGGACATCTACGAGGTGGTCGAGCGCCTCCCCGAGATCGCCGAATCCCTGGTCATCGGCCTGGAGGAGCCCGACGGCGGCTACTGGATGCCGCTGTTCGTCGTCCTCGCGCCCGGCGCCGAGCTGAACGACGACCTCATCAAGCGCATCCGCACCTCCCTGCGCACCGAGCTCTCCCCGCGCCACGTCCCCGACGAGGTCATCGCCGTCCGCGGCCTGCCGCACACCCTCACCGGCAAGCGGATCGAGGTCCCGGTCAAGCGCATCCTCTCCGGCACGCCGCTGGAGCAGGCCGTCAACCCCGGTTCCGTCGACAAGATCGAGCACCTGCGCTTCTTCGAGCAGCTCCGCGTCGACCGCCGGGCCTGAGCGGCCCCGGCGCGCACGAAAGGGGCGCCCCACCGCGGTGGTGGGGCGCCCCTTCCCGTCCGTCCACTGTCCCTACTCGCCGGACAGCACCTGCTGCGCCGCGGCCCGTGCCTCCTCGGCACCGTCCGCCGCCCGGGCCGCCTCGGCCGCCCGGCGACACTGCGCCAGCGTGTACTTGGCCAGCGTGGTCCGCACGTACGGGATCGACGCGGAGCCCATCGAGAGGCTGGTGACGCCAAGACCGGTCAGCACCACGGCCAGCAGCGGGTCGGACGCCGCCTCGCCGCAGACACCGCAGCTCTTGCCGGACACCCGCGCGGCGTCGGCCGCCGCGGCGACCAGGTCCAGCAGCGCCGGCTGCCACGGGTCCTGCAGTCGCGCCAGCGCACCGACCTGGCGGTCGGCCGCGAAGGTGTACTGCGCGAGGTCGTTGGTCCCCAGCGACAGGAACTCGACCTCCTGCAGGATCGACCTGGCCCGCAGTGCGGCCGACGGGATCTCCACCATCGCACCGAACTTGGCAGTGAGCCCGGCCTCGCGGCACGCGGTCGCGAAGTCCTTGGCGTCCTTGCGGTCGGCCACCATCGGGGCCATCACCTCAAGGTGCACCGGCAGGCCCTCGGCCGCGGTGGCCAGCGCCCGCAGCTGGGTGCGCAGCACCTCGGGGTGCTCCAGCAGGGTGCGCAGGCCGCGCACGCCCAGCGCCGGATTCGGCTCGTCGGCCGGGGTCAGGAAGTCCAGCGGCTTGTCCGCACCCGCGTCGAGCACCCGGACGACGACCCGCCCCTCGGGGAAGGCCTCCAGCACCTTGCGGTACGCCTCGACCTGCTTCTCCTCGGTGGGGGCCTTCGCCGAGTCGTCCAGGAACAGGAACTCGGTACGGAACAGGCCGACACCCTCGGCGCCGTTCTCCAGCGCCGCCGGCACGTCCGCCGGGCCACCCACGTTGGCCAGCAGCGGGACGCGGTGCCCGTCCGAGGTCTGGCCGGGGCCGGAGGAGGCAGCCAGCGCGGCCCTGCGCTCGGCGGCGGCCGCCCGCAGCTCCTCCTGCTTCTCCTGCGAAGGCTCCAGCAGCACGTCGCCGGAGCTGCCGTCCACGGCGACGACGGTGCCCTCGGCGACATCGGTCGCACCGGGCAGCGCGACGACGGCCGGCACGCCCATGGCCCGCGCCAGGATGGCGCTGTGGCTGGTCGGCCCGCCCTCCTCGGTCACGAAGCCGAGCACCAGCGCCGGGTCCAGCAGCGCCGTGTCGGCCGGCGCGAGGTCACGGGCGAACAGTACGTAGGGCTCGTCGCTGTCCGGCACACCCGGCATCGGCACCCCGAGCAGCCGGGCCACGATCCGGTTCCGCACGTCGTCCAGGTCGGCGACCCGCCCGGCCAGGTACTCCCCGGCGGAGGCGAGCAGCGCACGGTAGGCGGCGAAGGCGTCGTACACACCGCGCTCGGCACTGCTGCCGACGGCGATCCGGCGGGACACGTCGGCCATCAGCTCCGGGTCCTGCGCCATCAGCGCCTGGGCCTCCAGCACGGCCTGCGCCTCGCCGCCCGCCAGGTTGCCGCGCGCGATCAGGTCGGCGGCGACGGCCTCGACGGCGGCCTGGGCGCGGGCCTGCTCCCGCGGGGCGTCCTCGGTGGGGATCTGGGTGGCCGGGGGCTCCAGCACCGCCGTCCCCATGTGCCGCACCTGGCCGATCGCGACCCCGTGGCTGACACCCACGCCGCGCAGTGTCTTCTCCATGTACCTGTCTCCGCTGAGTCTGTGTGGGGGATAGAGAGGAGTCAGCTCCAGCTGAACAGGGCTTCGCCGGAGACGGCCTCGCCGTCCTCCCGCAGGTCGCCGAGCGAGTCCGGGGCGGCCTCCAGCGCGACGATCGGGGAGATCGGCGACTTGCCGGCGGCCTCGACGGCGGCCGGGTCCCACTTGATGACGGCCTGACCGCGGGTCACCGTGTCGCCCTTGTTGACGAGCAGCTCGAAGCCTTCGCCGTTGAGCTGGACGGTGTCGATCCCGAGGTGGGTCAGCACACCGTGGCCCTCGGCGTCCACGACGACGAAGGCGTGCGGGTGCATGGAGACGACGACGCCGTCCACCGGGGCGACCGCCTCGGTGGGCCGACGGACCGGGTCGATCGCGGTGCCCGGGCCGACCATCGCACCCGAGAACACCGGGTCGGGCACGCCGGCGAGCCCGACGACCTTGCCGGTCAGCGGCGACGTCACAGTGGTCATGGTTGTGCCTCCCAAGAGCGCAGTACAGCGAGCGGCCGCGAGGAGCGGCACGACGATCAACTGAAGCCTAAATCATGCCAACTAGGGACATCTGTCGACATTCCCGGGCGAATCCCCGCCCCGTGCCCACCTGTTGGTCGGCGTCCCATCGGCCCGCGAGTGGTCTAGTCCTCTCGGCCGATGCGCCGCACTCTACAGGCATCTTGGCGAATCGGGACCATTGCTGTATATGCTCGCGAGAGCAACAAATCATGCCGCCACCCGGGTGACACCGGGCGAGCCTCGATTCGCGCCGCGGCGGACGACCCGCTATGGTTGGTCGAGTCGCCGCAACTCGGCGGTTAACACCAGATTTCGGATGCGAAAAGCCCCGGTAAACGGAGCGGAACACATCTGCTAAGCTGGAATCACGAACGAAGCCCGGAGGGCCTGCTGGAAGGCGGTCCGAAGGAAGCGTCCGTTCCTTGAGAACTCAACAGCGTGCCAAAAGTCAACGCCAGATATGT